>CAYOPU010000060.1:0-11590 GCA_964405915.1 uncultured Smithella sp.
TCCGTTTTGAGGAACTGCGCAACCGAAGGATTGCCGAACTTTACCGCAATCCCGACGAACGGCAGCATTTCCTGAAGCTCCTGTCGGAAAAGGGATACTTGGAGAATTACGAAACACAGCTCAGGAAAAAAGACGGCGACGTCATCTGGATTTCCACCAGCTCTCATTATTACCGGGACAAAGAGGGAAATATCCTCGGCGTGGAAGGGATACTGCGGGATATTACCGCCTATCGACAGGCTGGTAAACTGCTGCTGGATGAAAAGGAGCGCCTGTCCGTCACCTTGAGAAGCATCGGCGACGGTGTCATTGCGGCGGATAACGAAGGGAAAGTCGTATTGATGAACAGAGTGGCCGAGAATCTCACGGGATGGACGCAGGAGGAGGCCTGTGGCCGGAATCTTGAAAACATCTTCCATATCATTGATGAAAAAACCCGTGAGCGATGCGAAAACCCCATGACTCACATTCATCAGGGTGGCATTCGGGAATTAACGGAGAAAATTCTTCTGATCAGACGAGACAATACCGAGAGGCTCATCGGCGACAGCGTTGCCCCCATCCGGGACAATGAAAGCATGATTGTCGGCGCCATCATCGTCTTTCGCGATATTACGGAAAAGAGAAGAATGGAGACGGAAATTTTAAAGAACCAGAAACTGGAAACCATCGGCATCTTTGCGGGCGGCATCGCCCATGATTTCAACAATATCCTGACCGGTATTCTGGGAAGTATTTCACTGGCAAAAATGTACGTGAAGCAGGAAGACAAAGTCATCGAAAAGCTTAACGAGGCGGAAAAGGCATCTCTCCGTGCCAAGGGTCTGACGAAGCAGTTGTTGACTTTTTCCAAAGGGGGAAGCCCCATCAGGAAAACGGCATCCATCTCCGATCTGCTCAAGGAATCCGTTCACTTTGTACTGAGCGGTTCCAATGTGAAGAGTGAATTTGATATCGCTGATGATTTATGGCCCGCGGACGTTGACGAAGGCCAGCTAAACCAGGTGATCAACAATCTTGTCATCAACTCGGTTCAGGCCATGCCGAAGGGAGGGACCCTATCCATTGCCGCCGGCAATATCCATGTCACGGCGGGTTCACGGGGCACTTTGCCGAAAGGGAGGTACCTCAAGATTACGGTAAAAGATGACGGCATAGGGATTTCCGAAGAATGTCTTCCCAAAATATTTGATCCCTTCTATTCGACAAAATCGAAGGGAAACGGGCTTGGTCTTGCCACGACCTACTCGATTATCAGGAAACACGACGGCTACATTGATTGCGAATCCCGGCAAGGGTCGGGGGCCGCTTTCCATGTCTATCTGCCGGCGTCGAACAAACAAATAATGACGGAGCCGCAAACCATCATGAATGAAACAGACAATCGTAAAGGAAGAATAATCCTCATGGACGACGAGGAAATGATTCTGGAGGTCGGATCGGAAATGCTTGGCCTTTTGGGATATGAGGTTGTCCAGGCCAGAAACGGCATAGAAACCATTGCGTTATATACTGCCGCAAAATCGGCAGGGTCGCCCTTTCAGGCCGTGATTATGGACCTGACCATTCCCGGAGGGATGGGCGGCCGGGAAGCCATTGAAAAATTAAAAGAAATCGACCCGGACGTCAAAGTCATCGTTTCCAGCGGGTATTCCAATGATCCAGTCATGGCGAATTTCAAGCAATATGGCTTCTCCGGCATGATCATGAAACCCTACCGAATGAATGACCTGAAACAAGTGATGCAGAAAATAAAATAAAACTGGATGTTTGCACATCTCAATTTTACCCCTCCCTGAAAGGAGGGTTTTTTAACCCATTATTCCGCTATGCCATAGAGTTGATGCCTATGCCGAAACAAAAGATGAAAATCATGCTGGTCAATCCTCCTAATTGCGGACGCAGCATCCCCGAAGAGGAATATGGCATCACGTCATTAAAACAAATTTTCAAAGGTGAACCTTTAAATTTAGAAATCCTTGCCGGTTCTCTGCCGGAACATGACGTCACGATATGCGATCTCAAGTGCGAAACGGAGGATGCTTTCTGGAAAGTATTTGACCAATTTCAGCCTGATGTTACAGGCCTTACCGCGTTAACCTGCGAGGCCAATACGGTGATCCGCCTGGCCGGTCAAATAAAAGAACAAAGTCATTCCGTTATTGTCGTCGGCGGCAATCATGCCACTTACGACCCTGATTATTTCAATCGCCCGGAATTTGACTATATTGCCCTTGGTCTCGGAAAGAAGAGTTTCTCCGAACTGATCGACCATCTGGCAGCTGGTAAGCAAGGAGAAGACATTGCCGGAATTGTCCGAACGTCTCCCGGCAAGCCCCTCCGGTATGTCAAACGAAATTATGACAAGACGGATTTGATGGACAACGTTCCTCCCCGATACGACCTTGTGGCCAAATACCGAAATCAATATTTTCTGGAGCAGCTTAATCTCACGATGGGATTTGTCATTTCCGCTTATGGATGCACGCATCATTGTTCCTTCTGCTCCATTCCGAAAATGACGGGAGGAAAATATCTGAATCATTCCACGGATGCGGTACTCCGGGATATTCAAATGCTTGGCGATATTCCCTTTATCCGCATGGTCGATGCCAACACTTTTGGCAATCCTTTATTCTCTCTTGACCTTTATGACAAAATCATGCAATCCGGCGTCAGGAAAAAATTTTTCGCCGATGTGCGAGCCGATACGATTGTCAACAATCCGGCGTTGATAAAAAACTGGAAGGAAATCGGGCTTTACGCGGTGGTGGTCGGTTTTGAAGATCTTCAGGACAAGCGCCTTGCCGGCTATCATAAAAAGTATCAGGCTCATGTCATTCAAGAAGCAATTGAAATCCTGCATCATCTGGGCATTGTCATTGTCGGGGATTTTATCGCTTCGCCCGAATACGACGAAAGTGATTTTGAAAAGCTGGAGCGTTTCATTATTGCCAATACAATTCAAATCCCGGTCCTATCGGTTTTAACGCCTGTTCCGGGAACAAAGCTTCATGAAAATATGAAAAAAGATATTATTATCAGTGATCTGGATTACTACACCTTCACCAATGCCGTAACCAGAACAAAAATGCCCGAAGCTTTATTTTACAGTACTTATGCCGGGCTGGTAAAAAAGCTTCACGATAAACCGCACGAACCAAATTGAAAAGAGGGATTCATGGACGTTTATATCAACGACATTGCCGCGTTTCTACCCAATGAACCGGTCACCAACGACGAAATAGAAACCGTGCTGGGAGCGGTTCAAAATATTCCCTCCCCGATCAAAGCCAGAATCCTGAAAAACAACGGCATAGAAAAACGCTACTACGCCATCGACCGCAAAACCGGAGAACTCAACTACACCAATGCTCAGCTGACAGCCGAAGCCGTAAAAAGTCTGAAACCTTACGAAGGCTTTTCAGTTAATGACATAGCATGTCTGTGCTGCGGCACGTCCATGGCGGATGTTATTCTGCCGGGACACGGACTGATGGTTCATGGAGAACTGGGCATACCGTCCTGTGAAGTCATTACCACAGCGGGCATCTGTCTTTGCGGCATCACCTCTTTTAAAGCTGCCTACGCCAATGTGGCCTTGGGAATCAGCAATAATGCCGTTTCGACAGGATCCGAGCTGGCCTCCTCATTGCTGCGGTCTAATTTCTTCGAACATTTGCAAGGCGATCCGGATCTCAAACATCATCCCATTCTGGCTTTTGAGTCCGAATTTTTGCGCTGGATGCTTTCCGACGCCGCCGGCGCTGTTTTTATGTCCGGCAAAAAAAATCAAAAGGGCCTGTCTTTGCGGGTGGACTGGATTGAAAGCGTTTCGTACGCCGGACAAATGGAGACCTGCATGTATGCCGGCGCGGTCAAAAAAGCGGACGGCACACTGGTTGGCTGGCGGCAGCTTGCCTCGCTTGCGGAAGCCCTGGCCGGGAATTATTTCGCATTGAAACAGGATACGGCGATTCTCAACCGCGAAATTGTCCGGGTGTCTGTTGATCTGGGGTTGGGTCGCGTGATTAAAAAAAGAAATATCAAAGCAGATGACATCGACTGGTACCTGCCTCATTATTCATCAGACTTTTTCCGGGAAAAAATTTACAAGGCCATGGAAGGAATTGATTTTAAAATACCTTATGATAAATGGTTTACCAATCTGGCCTACAAAGGCAACACCGGATCGGCATCTATTTACGTCATGATGGAGGAAATCTTCCATTCGGATAAATTGAAGAAGGGCCAGAAGATGCTCTGTTTTATTCCGGAGAGCGGCCGGTTCTCCGTTGCTTACGTGCTCTTGACGGTTGTGTAAATGAAAGTAAACGAAGTGCCACAGGATGAAACGTATTACAATGGCGAGAAACGCGCCTGTTATGCGCTCAATGACGAGGGGAAGTATGTGGTTGTGCCCAGCGCCGGCTGGAGCGTCGAAGAAGTTGTCAATGGTCTGGCCGTGGATGAACTGGCGGCCTCCCTGGAAGAAACAAGAAAAGTCGTGCTTGCCGGCATGAAAAGTCCATTGGTATATCATATGGAACGGCGGCAGATGACTCCGGAGATCCTGGCCAAAACGGCGGGCATTGCTGCATTTCGCGTGAAAAGGCATTTTCGCCCCAGGATCTTTGCCAAACTTAAAATGTCTGTTCTGGACCGTTACGCTCAGGCGCTTGCTGTCACCATCCAGGAACTGACAACCGTACCGCAAAATGAAAGAAGGTAACATTGACTGATGCAGAAAGAAGTAACAGCCGGAGGCAAACCATTCATCCATCACCATTCTGCCCATTGTGAAACCGGCGTTACGTCGGCTTTGTTCCGGGACAAAGGCGTTGAAATATCCGAACCGATGGTCTTCGGAATCGGCAGCGGCATTTTTTTCGGTCATCTGCCGTTTGTGAAGTGGGTCGGTTTGCCGATCAGCACGTATCGGTCTCAGCCCGGGGCGGTCTTCCGTAAGGCGGCGAAAAGACTGGGTGCCATATTTGTCACCCGGTCCTACCGGAACGCACAAAAAGGCATGGATGAGTTAAGGCGTGTGCTGAAAACCGGCCAGATTGTCGGACTTCGAACGAACATCTACTGGCTTTCCTATTTTCCCAACCGGTTCCGCTTTCAGTTTAACGGTCATAATATTGTCGTATTGCATGAAATTGAAAACGGTTTTCGCGTCAGTGATCCGGTGCTGGAGCACCCGGTGGATTGCCTGACGGAAGACCTGATGCGGGCGCGTTTTGCAAAAGGCCCCCTGGAACCGCATGGTTTCATGTATTATCCCGAATCTGTCAATCCTCACCCCGAGCTGCGCGCGGCCTGCATCAGCGGCATGAAGGATACGTGCAATATGATGCTGAAAATTCCGCTGCCGATTTTCGGCATCCGGGGCATGCGCTTTCTGGCCAGAACCATCATCAGGAGCGGGAAGGGGGATTTTATGGAAGCCTGCCGGCAGTTGGGCAACATTGTCCGCATGCAGGAGGAAGTCGGCACGGGCGGCGCCGGATTTCGCTATATGTATGCAGCCTTCCTTCAGGAAGCAGCCGAAATGTTCGACTCCGATGACCTTTTAAAATTATCACAGGAAATGACCGCCATTGGCGACATCTGGCGCGAATTTGCTGTCGTGTCGGCTCGCATCATTAAAAAACGCAATCCATCAGAAGAAACTTTTGCTAAAGCGGGCGGATTGATGCTGGTCTGCGCGGGCCGTGAAGAAGCGTTATTTAAAGATCTGCAACGGGTTGTCAGTACAATCAGGGCATGAACGCTCCGATCAGCAGACACTGTGTCGATCTTTGTTCCTCCGCCCGCAAGCTGATCCCGCGGGAGCGCGTCACATTCATGAAGTGGAAGGGGCACGGTTCTTCGGCTCCAGGCAAATGGATATGATTGAACCAAAAAAGATATTAAATTGGGGTTTTCTTCTGCTGATAGGCGTCGGGATCGTCATGTTTTTCCCGCGGCTGCCCAAGCCATGCGATGACCCCCTGACCTACCGTCTTGGCCGGATTGATGAAAAGTTCGACATCACACGTGCGGAATTTTCCCGGGCTCTCAAAAAAGCGGCGGCCGTCTGGGGGAAACCCCTTTCGCGAGACCTTTTCAGGGAGGATCCCCGGGGAAAAATCGAAATCAACCTCATCTATGACTATCGCCAGGAGACATCAGACAAACTGAAAGATATTAATCAAAAAATGGATGGTACGAATACTTCCATTGAAAGCATGAAAATACGTTATGAAAATCTGAAATCGGAGCGTGAGCATAAAATCGCCACACTGGAAAACGAGGCTCATGCTTACAACAACCGGCTCAATGCCTACAATGCCAACGTTGAATCCTGGAACCGGCAGGGTGGCGCTCCTCAACAGGAGCACATCCGACTAATGTCTGAGAAAAATGAACTGGATTCCCTGCGTGAGAGCTTAAAAATACGTCAGGATGACATTAACAGACTGGGCGATGCAATGAACACTGTCATGAAGGTCGTCAATGCAACGGTCACCGGTCATAATGAGAATGTGGATCATTACCGTGACGTCGGAAGCCGGCTGGCGGGTGAATTTGTGGAAGGTTTCTTTAAGAGCAAAGAAGGCAGGCAATCCATTACAATATATCATTTTGACAATGAAGCGAAGCTGGTTCGCGTGCTTGTCCATGAGTTCGGTCACGCCCTGGGATTGGATCACAGCCGGAATCCCGATTCGGTCATGTACAGACTGAATCAATCCGATTCATCCGAACTGACAACGGAAGATATTGCCGTCCTGAAGGCCAGATGTGAGAAATACAAATAGCAATGGAAATTCTTGGACATTTCTTATATTCAGGATCGGTGGATTAAAATAATCGCAACAGCTGGATGGACAGATATGAGCCGATATTGGAGCCAAACGGTCAAAAACGTCAAGCCTTACGTTCCGGGGGAACAGCCGAAAGACCGGACATACATCAAACTTAATACCAATGAAAATCCCTACCCGCCGTCGGCCAAAGCGATCGAGGCCATCCGGCAGGCCGCCAATGATACCCTGCGGCTTTACCCCGATCCGGCAGGCGATGCTCTGAGAGACACGATTGCCGACCGCTTTGGCCTGAAAAGAGACAATGTGTTTATCGGCAACGGATCGGACGAATTGCTGGCTTTTTGTTTTCCGGCCTTTTTTGAACCAACCGGCCGACCGGTGCTTTTTGCGGAAATCACCTACAGCTTCTATCCGGTTTACGCGGAATTTTTTCATACCCCTTACCGTCTGATTCCGGTTGATGATGAATTCAATATTCCCGTCGAGGGTTATTTTCAGGACAACAGCGGAATTCTTATCGCCAATCCCAACGCGCCCAGCGGAAAAGGTCTTCCCCTTTCCGATATCGAAAAGATCCTTCAGCGCAATGAACGCAGTGTGGTCATTCTGGATGAAGCCTACATCGATTTCGGCGGTCAGACCGCCGTCGGTCTGCTTGATCGTTATCCGAATCTGCTGGTGATCCGAACGTTGTCCAAATCCCATTCGCTGGCCGGATTGCGGGTGGGCTATGCGATGGGTGGCGAAGAGCTGATCGAAGGCATCGTGCGCGTCAAAGATTCGATCAATTCCTACACGGTGGACCGGCTGGCGCAGGCCGGCGCGCGGGAAGCCATCAAAGACGACGCTTACTTTCAGGAAACAAGGTTAAAAATCATCAGGACACGGGAGCGTATATCGGCGGAACTTGAAAAAACGGGTTTCCGCGTGATTCCGTCGCAGGCCAACTTTATTTTTATCAGTCATCCGCGGCGCTCCGGACGCGATTTATTCCAGAAGCTGCGGGAAAAAGGCATTCTCGTCCGCTATTTTGACAAACCGAAAATCAGCAATTTCCTTCGCGTGACTGTTGGAACCGATGATGAGATGAACAGCTTTCTCGCGGCTGTTGCCGAAATTTGTTCATGAAACGTGACGTTTTTCATTTTTCTGATTGGAACATCTTACCCCTGCGCGCTCACGGATCATCAATCATTGGGCATCATGCTGATGAAGGGTCTGTCCGGCAGAGGTATGGACTGGTCAAGCGTGTTGATGTACAGTCTTGCGTTCTGAATAAAAGGGCGCCGTGCAATTTTATCTTTATTTTTATGGGTATATGGGCTAATATTGAGGCACAAGAAAATAAAAATTAAGGAGGAGACAACTATGGGCTGTGTTAAGGATATTCTTAATACGAAGGGCGGTAAGATTTATTCCATTTCCCCTAAGGCAACGGTATATGAAGCCTTAGAGATGATGAGCGAAAAGAATATTGGCGCGCTGGTGGTGATGGAAAACAAGAAAGTGGTGGGTATTATCTCGGAAAGAGATTATGCCAGGAAAATTATTCTCCAAAAGAAAACGTCCAAGAAAACCCTGGTGAAAGAAGTTATGTCTTCCGATTTATTTTCCGTTACCGCCGACACCAGCGTGGAAGATGCCATGATTCTGATGACGGGAAAACATGTGCGGCATTTGCCCGTTTTTGAAAAAAACAAATTTATGGGCGTCATCTCCATCGGTGATGTTGTCAAGACGATCATTTCCAATAAAGATTTTCTCATCGACCAATTGAGTGAATACATTACAGGGGTTCATTATTAGCAATCAATAGTTGCAGGCAGAGCCTATCGGCTCTGCCTTTTTTCTTTTCCGGGCGACGGATGAACGACGGGAGGGGTGGAAGGTGCATTCATCGTTGATTCCTGATTTTACGCGATATGCCCTGGCGCTGCTGGAAGGGGATCGGATGATCTATGCGGCCCGGGGCGGCGGCCTGCGCCCTTTATGGGACGCTCTGGAAAAATTTCAAGAGAAGAGCGGGCTGATTTTACATGATAAGGTGACCGGCCTTGCGGCTGCCCGTCTGATTGTCCGGTCCGGCATGATCTCTGAAATCTTTACGCTGGTTGTTTCCTTGCCGGCTCGGGAATTCCTGCAAAAGAACGGCATTGCCCTGAATGCTTTGGAGGTTACGGCCAACATTCTGACCAAAGACAAAGGCGCCGTGTGCCCCGGCGAAGCGATTGCGCTTTCCCATGGCGGTTCTGATGAATTTACACAAGGCATCAAGGGATTGCTTGGCGTTTCATAAAGAACGGACGCCATTCGGACGATCGCTATCTTGCAAGGCATGTTGGCGCTGGACCAGGACGTGGTGCTGAAAGCCTTTCAGGGCTTGACGGACGTCAAACAGGTGCAAAGGGCCTGCAGGACGGCCAAGCCGTCTGTCTCTTCCCCGATTTACCGACAGGTGTCGGTGACAAGGTTTGCCAAATGATTTCCAATCAGTGTATAGGGGAGCAGTACTTCATCTGCTCCTTTCGCCTTCAAGATGGCGCTCTGCTCCACGGAATCGGCAGTGGTCACTATGACAGCGTTCGGAGCCACGGCGCGGCATATTTTCACGATACTCTGATTATTGGTGCCTTTGAGGAGCATATCGGGAATGGTGGATAGGATGATTTCCGCATTGGCAACATGGGCATGCTCAAGGGTATCCAAGCTGCTGATGTCGCCGAATATCCCCTTTACATTGAGGTGCTTCAGCTCTTTCAGGACTTCCAGATTGAAATCTATCACCAGTATTTTTCTCAAAAGATCGGGCGCAGTCTCTTCAATTTTGTTAATCAGTGCTCGCGCTTCGCGATGGTAACCGAGGAGCACAATGGGATAATGATCACCCTCTTTCTTGTCCGCGACATGCTGCACAGCTTTTGAAGGAAATCCGATTTGGGTCAGTATCCGATCAAAAACAAGATAGAGGTGATGGTTGCCTTTGATAAAATAAGAAGACAAAACAGAGGTAATCGCCATCGCATAAATGATCAGAGACATCAGGGATTGCTGGATATGTCCATAACTTACCCCCAAGGCCGCAATGACCAGAGAAAATTCACTGATCTGGGCCAGGTTGAGACTGGTGATAAAACTGGTCCGCCGTCCGCTCCCGGAAAGAGACAAAATGGGATAAATCGTGAGAAAACGGGAAACAATCACCAGCAACACGATCAGGAAAGCCATCGTTAACGTTGTCACGTCGGGAAAGGGAATTTTCATGCCGATGGATAGAAAAAATAGCGTCAGAAAAAAATCCCGGAGCGGCAACACTTTAGCCGTGATATGAATGCCATAGGGAAACGAAGCAATCGCGGCTCCGGCAATCAGCGCGCCCATTTCCATTGACATACCAATCCATGACCCCAGTCCCGCCATAAAGGCACACCAGGCAATGGACATGGCCACAACCATTTCCGGTATTTTTTCAATCTGCGCGAAAATCCAGCGCATGACATATCGGCTCAACAAAAAACCGACGGCCAGCAGCAAAATGCCCTTCCCCAAGGCAAATGCCACCAGGGAGAGTTGCGGATTCGTGAAATTCGGCTGCAAAGCGAGAATGAGGATAGCCCAAATGTCCTGAAAAATGAGAATGCCAAGACTGAGCCGACCGGGCAGCGTGTCCAGTTCAACTTTATCATACAATAATTTCACGACAATGGCTGTGCTGGAAAGCGCGCAGAACAGAGAAAGATAAAGCGCATCAATTCGTCCGTCGCCCAGGGGATAACCCAAAAACACAAAAAAGCCCAGGCCAATCAGAACGCAGAAGATAAACTGGCCGATACCGGCATAGATCAGTTTTCTGCCGGAGGAAAGAAGCTTGGCCGGATTAAGTTCCAGACCAATGATAAAAAGCAGCAGAATCAGGCCGATTTCTGAAATGACTTCAATGTTTGCAGGATCGGAAACAAGCTTAAAGCCGATTTCGGGACCGATCATGGCGCCTGCGACGAGATATCCTAAAATGACAGGTTGACGAAAGATTTGAAAAACAAAACCCATTGCCGTGGCCACCAAAATGGCAATGCCGATTTCAGGGATGATGCCATGCATGCTATAAAAATCCTTTCTTAAACCGGATATTTTACAAAACAACGGAGTATTCGTAGTGCGAATTGTATCGTGTGTCAATGGGACAGTCAAAATAAATTGCTGGCAGCATGGATAAAAATCGACTGTGGCAGATCACGATCACGAACGGGAATCTTTTATGGAGCATCCAGGCCCGATAGGTGGTTCCTGAAATCTTCCGTAACAACAAATAGGATTAGTGGAATTGCCCTGCATGATCATCCAAAATCAAAACACGGCAGGGCGGATCTCCCTTGATCATCAGAAAATTGATCTGACGGCCGGTGACGCCGCCTGAACCGCGGTGCGAAAAGAAATGGTCCTGCCGGCACGCGGTGCAGATGCCGGCGCTGTCGATGGCCTCTTCGGCAAGGCCCGCTTCCCGAAGCTGTGTGCGATTGACTTCAACCAGATTCAGCATCCAGCGGTCTTTTCTTTTTCCGGGTTTCAGGAAAGATTCATGATTTGTGTGGCTGCGAAATTGGTCAGCCGTGGCGGCATCCACTTCGTAGCAGCAGGGGCCGATGGACGGGCCGATGGCCGCCACGAGATCGGCCGTCTGCGACCCATACTGACTCCGCATCAGGCGGACGGCTTTGGCGGCGATGCCGAGAGCGGACCCGCGCCATCCCGCGTGCACGGCGGCAATGACTTTTTTC
>CAYOPU010000061.1:0-11504 GCA_964405915.1 uncultured Smithella sp.
GCCTGCCGGAATGTCAACCAATTAATCTCTTTTATTGAGGAACTGGTGCTGTAACCTGATGGTCACACGTACCCTAACCACCTCTGAGGTGGCGCGAGGTCACACGTAAATGAAAACAACGATTGATTATCAAAAAACAGCGGCGGAATTTGCCGCGGAACATGTCTCCGGACGCGACGACTTGCAGACGGGGCAGGATTTTCCCACGGACATCTGGCAAAAAATGGGCGAGGCAGGCCTTTTTAAAATCGGGCTTCCGGAAATTTACGGCGGTGCGGGCGGCGGATACATTGATCTTTTGCGGGCGGGAGAGGCTTTTGTCCGAAGCGGCGGTAACCTGGGCCTGGGCGTCTCCTGGATCTTCCAGCAGATCATCGCCCGTTTTGTCATAGCCACATTCGGCACACCGCAGCAGTGCGATCAATACCTGCGCGCCGCAGCTTGCGGCAAATGCACGCTGTGTTTTGCCGTTTCCGAGCCAAAGCGGGGCGCGTCTCCTAAAACACTGACGTCATCCGCCCGAAAACAGGACACGTCTTATTGTCTGAACGGCGAAAAAACCTATCTGACCAACGGACCGATTGCCGACGTTTTTATTGTCGTCGCCGTAACCGATGACACACAACCGCTAAAAAGTTTTTCAGCTTTCATCGTACCACGCAATACGCACGGCCTCATGGTTAAACCGCAGATACCCCTGAACTTTTTAAAACCCTCGCCGCACGGCGGCATTCAACTGAACAATTGCCTCATCGGGCAGAATTCTATTCTGGGAAAGGAAGGCAGCGTCTGGCAGGATATCGTCGTTCCGTTGGGAGAAATAGAAGATGTGGTGATGACCGGACCGGTGCTGGGCGGCATGGCGGCCGAACTGGATTTACTGGTGGCCGCCATACGGGAAAGCCAGACGTCAACGGACCGCGCCCTGCTGGGAGAATTGGGCACCCTCAGTGCCCTTTGGCAGACCCTGCAAACCATCGCCTGTAAAGCAGCCGGCAGGCTTGACTGGGGTGATGCCTCCCCTCTTCCCCTGAGCATTACCTTTGCGCGTCTTGCCGCTGAATTTCATGCCGGCATCGCAAAACTTTCCGAACGCTGGAGCATTCCCCTGCCGGATCAATACACCTGCCTTCACACAGACATGGCATCCCTGGGATTGCTTCAGGCAAGACGCCTGCAAATCAGACAGGAAAAAATCGGCTGCGCGCTTTTAAAAGTTCAGCGTTAGCTGAGAAGTCAGAAAATCATTCTCTTTCCGGATGGCCATTTATCTTAATTCTTTTTTTGTTCCTGCCGTCGAACTTCCGCTTGTTGCTCCTGTACCTGCTGCCCCTGCGGGATTTGCCGGTATTGGTGTTACTGTTGGTTTTGATGTTCCGGCGATACCTTGACCTGTTGCTGTTGTCCCTGTCCCTGCTGCCGTTCCTTTTGAACCTGATGTTGAATCTGCCGTTGAGCCTGTTGTTGTACTTGCCGCAGTTGTATCCGGACTTGTGTCGGCTGTTCCCGTTGCTACCGCCGTCCCGGTATCCGTCCCTGTTGTTGAACCTGCGGTCTCTCCTGTTGCTGCCGCACCTGTTGCACCTGCGCCTGCCGCATCTGCTGTCGGAGAGTCTTTAAAAGAGCACTTCCGCACACAGTTTTTCATTCCATCCTGGGGAATGCTGGTGATGACAGGATTGCCGCCACGGTCAGTACAACTGAACAGTTCTCCTGCATGGGCGGAGGTTATGCAGGCAACAAATATGCACAGCACTAGAAGTAGTCGACTCATTTTATCTCCTCCACACCCGCCATTGACGTTATTTTCCACTGACCGATATGATCCTCTACCGGCCCAGGGTGTATTCATTCATGATTTTTAAATTTTTGATAATGAATTGACGCACCAGTTGCGCCGTCTCCGCCGCCGATAAATCCGCAAACACCGCATACGGAATTTCTTCATAAATTTTTATATATATTTTCTGCGCTCCGGTGAAATTCATGCTGTACTTGGGCAGGGCCTTGTTCGTGCCGCTGATGACAACCGGGAGGATGGGAGCTTTCTTCTTCAGAGCCATTTCAAACGCGCCAAGTTTAAAGTCCTTCACCTCGCCATCGGGAGAGCGGGTGCCTTCCGGAAACATGAAAATGGAGCTTCCCTCATCCAGATGGACTTCACAGTCCCGCAGCATCTGCGCAATGCTTTCCTTATCACCGCGTTTCAGTTTCACATAGCGGTTCATCGTCATATTCCAGCCGATCAGCGGCACGCTGAATATTTCAACCTTGGAGACCCATTTATAATGAAAAAAAAGCCGGAAAGCGATCAGAATATCCAGTTGCGACTGATGATTGGAGACAACCACATAGGCGGCATCCTTACGAACATTCTCGCGGCCTTCAACACGAATCCGCCAGGCCGGCATGGTCCAGGTATAAAAAGACCCCCAAAAACAGGTGAACAAATGCAGGAGCCGCAAACGCCGGTCAAAGGGATAAGAAACGACGCGTAAAAGCAGAGCGGTTAAATAAAAAGGAATGGACGTCAAGGCGATAAAGACAAGAAAAAGCACACTGACTACACGGTTAAACATATCAAATCCACCTATCCTTTGAATTTATTCATTGGCTGTTTTGCGCCATTTTACAATTAAATAAATACAATGCAAGGAAAAACGTAAAACATAGATCCACCAGCCCTTTCATCGCGGCCATCAACGGACATGCTCTGGGTGGCGGATGTGAACTGGCAATGGCCTGCCATTTTCGTTAATTGACAGACAATCCTAAATCCCAGATCGGATGTCCGGAACTTAAGACCTGCAGCATCGGGTATTTTTTTACCAATTATTTATTTGTCCATTTTATCTGAAACTCGATTTCTTCATTCTTCCCTTCGCGTTCATGTTCCAAATTAAACGTGGCCGAAGACGGCACTGAGATTCTTTCTTTGGCAATCATGATTGCAAAGCGGTTGCCGTTTTCCAAGGCATCGGCCAAACGGCGGAGTTTTGCGACAAATGCAGCGGTCGGGTAGGTCTTTTCCAAATCTTTTGATTTCTTTTTCATATACAATCCTTTTTTTGCGTTCAGGCTATCCTTAAAAAGCAATGTCTGTCAAGTGATTTATAACAATGATATTATTGCACTTTTAAAGAATAACAAGGCAATGCAGTCCGAGCCGCCAGTAACATCGAGTGACCTTTACGGTATCAGCGTCACGTGTGCAGCGGGTTTGAAGATTGTTAAATATTTGATGGCCAAACGGCATACGGCTTTGCAGCAACATTTCGTATCGCATGCCAAACTAAACGCAAAATCTGCTTTTTTGAATATTGATAATGAAATCTAAATGGTCGAAATAGCGCCGAATATAAAACAATCGATCCATGGAAGGAATATTTTATGGCTTTTACTGAAATAAATTGTTACAATAATAATTACAATACGTAAAAGTTGGCAACACTTGTACATCGTTTTAACCTAACATAAGGAGGGAAGAAAATGGCTGGAGACGTGTCTTACGCATCAAAACCGTGGCTGAAGTCTTACGACAAAGGTGTACCAGAAAAAATCCAATACGAAGAAATTTGTATGCCCGATATTCTGGACAGATCGGCGACTAAAAATTCTGACCGGATGGCACTGAACTTTCAGGGCTACATTATGTCCTATAAAGCGCTGAAAGATATGGTGGATCGATTTGCATCCTGGCTTGCCGGCATGGGCATTAAAAAAGGCGATGCCGTCGCCATTATCCTGCCCAATATGATTCCCTGCGTTGTGGCTTATTATGCCATCCATCGGCTGGGCGGCATTGTCGTTTTAAATAATCCGACCTATTCCGATCGCGAGCTCGAGCATCAGCTCAATGATTCCGGATCCAAAATCATGATCACCATCGACCTTCTGGCCAACCGGATGATCGATTTGAGACCCAAAACAAAAGTCAAACAGATTATTGTAACATCAATTGGCGATTATCTTCCCTTCCCCAAAAGCCTGCTGTTTCCGCTGGTGGCCAAGAAAAAGAAGCTGGCCGCGGATGTCAAACAGGCCAATGACGTATTCAAATGGAAGGACATTATCGCGAAATCGCAGGCCAACCCGCCCAAAGTGAAACTGACGTTTGACGATACAGCCATGTATCAGTACACCGGCGGTACAACGGGTGTTTCCAAGGGCGTCATCCTAACCCACGGCAACATCAGCAAACAGGTGCAGCAGATCAGTTCCTGGTTCCCCCTGTTTAAAGACAGCCACGAAGTCAGTCTGGGCGCCCTGCCAATTTTCCATGTCTTCGGCATGTCCTGCGCGATGAATTTATCAATCTTTATGGGGTGGGGCGATATTCTCATTCCTAAACCTCAGCCCGAGCCCCTGTTGGAAGCCATTCAGAAATTCAAACCTTCATTTGGCGCACTGGTTCCGACAATGTACATCGGCATGCTGAATCACCCCGAAATGAAAAATACGGATATGACCTGTTTTAAAGGCTTTTTTTCCGGCAGCGCCCCTCTGCCCGTGGAAGTGATTCACGATTTCGAAAAAGCGGCGGGCTCGGTCATCGTGGAAGGCTTCGGGATGACGGAAACCACCCCGGTCACGCACGTCAACCCCTTTGGAGGCGTCCGGAAAATCGGCAGCATCGGCCTGCCGATCTCCGATACAGAATGCCGGATTGTCGATCTGGATACGGGTGAAAAGGATATGCCTGTCGGCGAACCAGGCGAACTGATTGTCCGCGGCCCTCAAGTCATGAAGGGCTATTTGAACAAGCCGGAAGAAACTGCCGGCATGATCCGTAACGGATGGTGCTACACGGGTGACATCGCCACGATGGATCAGCATGGATATTTCTACATCGTGGATCGCAAAAAAGACATGATCATCACCGGCGGATTCAATGTGTATCCGAGAGATGTGGATGAGGTCTACTATGAACATCCCAAAGTCCAGGAAGCCTGTTCCATCGGTATACCAGACGCGAAGCGCGGTGAAAATATCAAACTCTTTATCGTGCTCAAAGAAGGGGAAACGGCAACGGCTGAGGAAATGATAGAATACGGAAAGGCCAAGCTTGCCACTTATAAACTTCCTTCGGAAATCGAATTCCGAAAGGAATTGCCGAAATCAACCGTCGGTAAGATTCTGCGGAAGGAATTACGGGCGGAAGAACTGGCCAAAAGAAAGAAATAGCCGTTTATCCGGCGGGGAATTTCCATAAAAAAAGGTTTGCGTTCTCTCCAGAACGCAAACCTTTTTTAGACCGAAGCGACCGCGCCTGTCTCTTGCAGTTGAAAAGTATTCTATTTGACGGACACAACGGGGCATGGCGCTTCCATGATAATATACTGGGCATTGGAACCGAAAAGAAGTTTGCCAACCTTGGATTTTTTCTCAATGCCGATAATAATCTCATCCACTTTCTGATCAACCGCAAATTCCACGATATCCTCTCCGGGGGTGAAGCCGCGCACCAGAATGTGTGTTTCGCAGGCGATCCCTTCGGCATTCATTTCTTTTTGAACACGGGCCAGATCCTTTGCGATCCTCTCCAAATCCGTTTGGTCTTTTTCCGAAGCGCGTTCCATGGAACTGGCAATTAAAAGAGTGGCATGAAAAGCTTTGGCATGTTTTCCTGCAACTTCCAGAACCTGTTTTTCAATGTCTAATCCGCCAGCAGATGCAACTAATATTTTCATCATCACCCCCATCTTGCAATATCCGGTCGTATCGATTTTATGTACAAGTCTTTAGATGACCTCATGGCCGGACTATAAGAAAAACTGCCTTTAATGTCAATGAGTTTCTCATACAACGGATTTTCCAGGCGAATTGTCTTGACACTCCTTCATCCTTTTCGTATACGTTCGCGTATTCATGATATGCCGTTCCAGACTGATGAAACGGGCAAGTCCGATGATTGGCCATTCCCTGCGGCCATGCAATGCATAAAAAAATTCTGGTTTTATGGATATGCAAAAAAACATAACACCAAAGGTTAAAAAAAACCTTCGGCAGATGGATGATCTTTACCGGAATTTGGTGGAAGCCACCAGCGATTCCATATATCTGGTGGACAACAAGTGCCGCTATCTTTACGTAAACCCCAAACACTGCTCGCGCATCGGCTTACAGCCGGAAGAACTGGTGGGCAAAAATTATGCTGAATTTCATTCCATTGAAGAAACCAACATTTTTACCGCGGATGTAAAAGAAGTCTTTCAATCCGGAGCATCTTTCCAGCGTACGTATTGCAGCCATCGTGACGGAGGGGAGTTCCTGCGGACATTCAGCCCGGTCAGAGCAACTTCCGGTAAAAAAGAGATCATCGCTGTCTCAATCATTTCAAAAAACATCACGGAATGGAAGCTGGCCGAACATTTGTACGCCACTCTGGCGGAAAAATCACCAATCGGCATTTTTATTATTCAGGAAAAACGGTTTCAGTGGGCCAACCAGCGATTTCTGGATAATACGGGATACACAAAGAAGGAGGTCATTGGCGCTGATTCCCTGTTCATGGTCCATCCGGACGACCAGGAACATGTCAGGAGGAGCGCCCGCGCGATGATGCGCGGGGAATCTGTCTTTCCTTATGAGTACCGTGTTGTCACGAAAAAAAGTGATATTCTATGGTATATGGGAACCGTTACCGCCATAGAATATAAATACCAAAAGGCCACCCTGGGCTGTCAAATGGATATTTCCCTTCAGAAACGAGCGGAAGACGCGTTAAAACAAAGTGAAGAACGTTCCCGTACCGTCATTGATTCCATCACGGACGCCTATTATGAAATCGACTTGAGAGGAAATCTTCTCTTGTTCAACGAAGCCTTTCTGGGATTATTCGGAACCCTGCGGCAGGAAACGCTGGGGCTCCATTATACACGATACGTGGATAAAAAGAATGCCGATCTCGCCTTCCGCACCTTTTCCCAGGTCTATAAAACGGGGAAACCGTTACGTAAAATGGATTGGGAAATCATCAACAAAAGCGGAGAAACCCGCCAGATCGAATTGTCCGTCAATCTGGTCCGTGATGCGCAGGGCATGCCGAGTGGTTTTCGGGGAATCGTCAGAGACATTACCACAAGGCGTAAAGCGGAGGAGGCCATCCACCGGCAGGCGTTCCATGATCCTTTGACAAACCTTGCCAACCGGCTTCTTTTCAACGACCGCGTGAACATGGCCATCAAAAGAGCCAAGCGTGTCCACAAAGCAATGGCCTTGATGATTCTTGATCTGGATTATTTCAAGGACGTTAATGACAGATGGGGTCACGCGGCGGGAGACCTGCTGCTGAAAGAAGTGGCCAGCCGGCTGTCGGCCCATATCCGGTACACGGACACGGTTGCCCGGCAGGGCGGCGATGAGTTTTCCATCGCTCTTTCGTCGTTAAACACTACTGAAGAGGCCCGGCAGATTGCCGAAAAAATCATGGCATCGTTTAATCAGCCTTTTCATCTGGACGCCGCCGATATCTTCGTCACAGCAAGTTTAGGCGTCGCCATGTATCCCGAAGATGGCGACACCTTCGATACCCTGATGAAAAACGCAGACAGAGCCATGTACAAGGCAAAAAATCTGGGACGAAACCGTTATTATTTTTATAAAAAAGCTTCCGCTGAAAGGGACGCAAATCCGTGAACTTTGTTGTCTTAAACGGAAGCCCCAAGGGCGACCAGAGCATTACCCTCCAGTATGGGCGTTGTGCGGCAAAAAAATACCAGCAGCATTCATTGCAGTGCTTTTCCGTGGCTTAAAATATCCGCAAACTGGGAAAAAACGAAAAAGCGTTTGTCGACATCTTCGATGCGGTTCAACACGCCGATCAGTAATAAATCCAATTATTTATATCAATATGTGTCCTGTGGCATGATGGACGCGGCGTCCAGACAACCGGGGTGGCGCGATCTCCCGTCATATAACCGCACAGACGCTTTTTTCCAATCTTGCATTTTCCGGACAACCTTGCTATTCAGGAGTCGTATCGAATCTTTTTAAAGGCAGACTGGTTGTAATTTTTTGATTCTTTTGAGAAGGATGATCGAATCGGAATTTCTCCGTCTGAAAATTGGAAATACGAGAGTCCACCATGCAACATTATCTTCTTCTTTTTATTGTAATTCTGACGGTCATTACCATCATCAGTTTTATTTATACGATCTGGCGGTCCCGCAATGATGAACTGATTCTGCGAAACATTATCCAGGGGTCCCCTATTCCGACTTTCGTCATTTCGACAGAACACAAAATCCTTCACTGGAACAAAGCTCTGGAAGGGCTTAACGGCATCAAGGCAAAACAAGTTCTCGGGACAGATCAGCAATGGCGGGCATTTTACTCAAGACCCCGCGATTGCATGGCTGATTTAATTTTAAACGGTAAGATAACCAGCGCCTCCCTGCTTTACTCGGGAAGCGTCACAAAATCAAAAGTACTGAAGGATGCCTATGAAGTGACGGAATTTTTCCCGGACATAGGCGAAAAGGGGAAATGGTTTCGCATTACCTCGGCCAGCATCCGTGATTCCAGCGGTAAAATATTCGGCGCCATGGAGACTCTGGAAGACATCACAGACCAGAAAACGACGGAAGAAGAGCTCCTGAAGAGAACCAAACTCGAATCGCTGGGAACCTTCGCGGACGGCGTGGCTAAAGACTTCGACAGCCTGCTGACGGCCATCCTGCGCAACGTTTTTCTGGCCAAAATTTCCGCCGACGAAGAAGACAAAATTCTGGAAAACGGCCTGGCCATAGCGGAGCGGGCGGGCCTTCAGGCCAAGGAACTGGCACACCGGTTAATAACGTTCGCTCAAGGCGGTTATCCGGTTAAAAAAATCGAAAAAGTCGATGAATTAATCAAAGAAACCGTCCAGAAAGTTCTGGCTGGATCAAATGCAGCATGCGAACCGGCCATCGCTTCCGACCTCTGGCCGGTGGAAGTTGACGCCATGCAGATCAAACAGGTCATTGAAAATATGGTCACCAATGCCAAAGAAGCCATGCCGAAAGGCGGTGTTGTGGAGGTTGTCGCGGAAAACACAACCACCGGAACCAATATCCGCGCCATGGGCGGAAGCAATTATGTCCGGATCATGATCCGGGATAAAGGCGTCGGGATCCCCCGCGAAAACCTCTCGAAGATATTTGATCCTTATTTTACCACAAAAGAAAAGAAGGAAAGAGGCGGAATCGGTCTGGGTCTCGCCATTTGCGATTCCATCATCAAATACCACAATGGCCTCATTACGGTGGAATCCCTTGTCGGGGTCGGCACAACATTTTTCATTTACCTCGCGGCGACCCCCGATGGCATTCCCAAAAGTTAAGAAACATTAAGCGCACGATTCACCGTCTTTTTTTACACAATCGAGCAAATCCTCAATATTACGCAGACGCTCCTGAAACGTGGCAATGCCCAGAGCCGACTCCCGGGGATGAAGACTTTCAATCTCGGCAAGCCGGGTGCGCAAATGAAGAATAATTTCCTCCGCCAGCCCTAAAAGAAGAGCGCGCTCATACTTTGTCATTGCGGATCGCCCTCCACGATAAACATTGCAAACATCATCCATGATGGCTCATCCGCGCAGTTCTTTCCACGACAAAAACGCTTTTTTGATGGACTCCGCCGCGCTTTCAATGCCGACCTTATCCGTATTCACCATTATATCATAATGTTTCGGATTGTTAATGTCTTCATTAAAATACTTTTTAATAAATCCAACCTGATAGTCATCATACTTTCGCACATATTCCAGTGCTTCCGGTTGAAGCAGGTGACGATCATTCATGACTTTTTCCACACGCGCTTCCTCGGGCGCGACAATGCGTACACGAAACGCCTTGTCTTTCAGGATAAAGCTTCCCGCGCGTCCAATGATGATAACATTGCCGTGTTCGGCAGTGGTGTGCATCACCAGTGATAAATGACGCAGATATTCATTGGGCCAGATATGACGCGATTCAAAAAACGAACTGATGAGACTGTCGAAAAGTGAAATACTTTTTTCATCCAGAGATTTGATTACCTTGTCGCTCATATGCGCGCTTTCGGCAACCTTATGAATCAGCTCACTACCGATACTATTCATTTGCAGTTCGGTGGCCAGTATGCGGGCAATCCGGCCGCCGCCGGCGCCCGTCTCGCTGGAAAGTGTCATCACATATTCCTGCTTTTCTTTTTTCTCTTTCTGCCAGCGATTCACCTGATCTTCAACCAGTTTATCAACATCTTTGTCCCGTAATTTAATGTCCCGTGTATAGTCGGGGCAATTGACATCAAACAAGGCATTGGATTTGACCCGATAACGCTTCGTACAATTTTCGCGCCATGCACAGATGACGCAAATCCTTTTGTCCGATCCTGTTGACATAAGCCAGTCCCCCTTTCTGAATAAAAGGTTATGATGCTTCTTCTTGCAGCGCCTCGAAACCGGCGACAATATCAAGAAGTTCCTCTGTAATGGTCATCTGGCGGGTGCGGTGATACTGCACATGCAGATCCACTAACTGTTCTTCAATATTTTTTTCGGCGTTCTGCATGGAGGCCAGGCGGCTGGCGTTTTCACTGGCCAGCGACTCGGCAAAAGCCCGATACAGGGACACGAAAAGATATTCACGAATCAGCGAAGAAAAAATCTTATCGGCATCCATCCGGAAAATGGGCAGTGATTTGGAGTCCCATTTCTTCCTGGCAATTTGCGTAAGCCAGTCCGTGTCAACGGGCAGGAGTTGAAGCATATGGGGATGATACGTTGCACCGGTGACGTATTCATTATAAAACAACATAAAATGATCAATGTTGTTGCGAAAATGCCACTCGTCAACAATCATAATAATTTCCTGAACCAGCGGCGTGATACCCGCCGTAGAACTGGGCGTCGTCAATAATTCGTCCACCGGCTGTCCGGCGTCTTCCACGTAATCCGCAACGCGCGCGCCAACAGAAAGCACCTTGCGGTTTTCTTTTTTAACGCCGCTGCTTTTAATAAAATCGAGCGCACAGACCGATATCTGCTCATTGAGCTGGCCACACAGACCCTGATCGGATCCGAAAACAATAATCCCCAGGCGTTTCATCTTCGTATGCTTCCGGCGCATGGTCGCGCCCATCCTTTCTTTGAGCACAATCTGCAGGCCCATTTCGACTGTCCGGTTGTAATCGCGCAGGGAAAACACCGCCCGCTGATATTGCCGAATGCTCACCGCCGCCAAAGCTTTCATCGTTTTGACGACAGATAAAAGATCACCGGCGCTTTTCATTCTTCTTTTCAGGGACTCAGTTGTTTGCATTGGCGTCCTCAATCACTTCATACGATTGAATGGTCGGTTTGATCTTGTTCATAATGCTGTCTCGATCCGCTATGTCCATTTTCTTGCCTTCTTCAATCCGTGCACACAATTCAGGAAGCTCGCCTCTAACGGTTTCCAGAAGTTTAGCCTCCACCTCGCGGATTTTCTCCGTCGGAACAAGGTCCAGCGCGCCTCCCGTCACGGAAAGCAAAGAGGCAA
>CAYOPU010000062.1:0-2531 GCA_964405915.1 uncultured Smithella sp.
ACGGCTTCACGGAAGAGTATGCCCCGGCGGAACTGTACCGGGATGTTGTGATTTACGGAATCTGGGAAGGCACCAACTTCATCCAGGCGCAGGATTATACCGGCCGCAAGTTCACCATGAAGGAAGGCGCGCCGTTCAAAAAGTGGGTGGCGGAAATCGACGAATTTGTCGCCAACAAGAGAACCGAAGAATTCGCGGCGGAATTCGCGATGATGGCGGAAGCCATGGCGGCTTTCAAAGAGATCATCAATATGAATGACGCCTGGACAAAGGGTGACAAACAGATGAAACAACTTTTTGCTACCCGGACCTTGCATGCAGGTGCCAGAGTTTACTGCGGCATGCTGCTTCTGGACCAGGCGCTTCTGGCGTCGGCCAGGATGAAAGAGAAAGGCGCAGTCGACGCCGATTTCTACAAGGGCAAAATGGCCACGGCCCGGTTCTATGTCATGAATCATGTGCCCGATATCTTCGGCTATCTCAAATCGATGAAGTTCGGCGACCGCAGCGCCATCGACATCCCCGAAGAAAGCTTCATGTAGGGAGAACATGCCCTGCTTGCAGGCGTAGGGAATGGTTTTCAACCGTTCCGAAGTCTTGTAGGGAACAGTCGTAACCGTTCCAAGGCTGTTAAAAAAAATCGTCATTCCCGCGAAGGCGGGAATCCAGAAAAAGGATAAAACGGCTGAAGCGCAACGCGCTTCAGCCGTTTGTCTTATCGGAAAGATCCTCCTCGATATGTTCGCACAGGTCCTGCCCTACTCGAACCGGCCGCGCCTTTTGGAAAATAATGAGTGCCTCCCCGTATTTATTCTATTTGCTTGATTTTATTTCCCCACTTCATTAGAGTATTGCCAATATAGCTTTAGATGTACGCAATACAAACACAAAAGAGGCATTGGCATGGATAAGGCAGCTGCTCTAGACGCAATCGCGCGCTTTAGCAAGGCCATAGAAGCCAAAGGAATCAGAATCAACAAGATGATCCTTTATGGTTCTTATGCCAGGGGTGATTATCCCGAAGGCAGCGATATCGACTTGATTCTAATATCGGAGGATTTTGATAACCACGATTACTGGTCGAGAATCGATCTTCTTTCCGAAGCCATCTATGATGTTTTCGAACCGATTGAGGTTGTCGGGTTTACGCCCGAAGAGTGGGAGCAGCAAACATCGCCGCTGTATGATTACGCCAAACAAGGCGAAGTTTTATTTGCAGCCTGACGTGGATATGACAGTATTTTTCAGTAGTCATGGAAATAGGAAGTGATTAAGAAAACGGCTTCCCGGGGCTCTTACAAAGCGCCACGATGTCTCGGCTATGTTTCGCGAAGTCACGCCCCGATGCAACTGTGGGTTCATAAGATGATGGTTGGTCGATTGATATTTTGAAGAATATCCCCCATTGAATTAATAATTAAATGACGCATATAAGGAGGAACGATGTCGATCCAGACGAGCGCTAATTCTGAAATTCCCAAGTCTGTACGATTTGCCCTCTTTGGGGGCGGGGTGATGGCGCTAACCGGTGCGGGCGTGATCGGAACCGACCTCCTGAGTGGACTGAAGGAGGGGATTTTTTACCTGACGAAGTACCCGGTCACGGCGGCTGAAAGCGGCAGTCGCTTTCAGCTGGTAGCCTTCGGCGAGGGTTTTGCCGTCTTGGTTCTCCTGGCCCTGGGCGCAGCCCTGATCACGGCTGCTTTCCTGATCGGCCACAGATTAAATTCCAACGATAAGAGGAAATAAATTAAAGAAATACGGGACGGGGAATCAGGCTAACCGCATAGGCAATCTGTACTGCCGGATGCTCAACTTTTATCGTTGATAGTGAATGGTATAAGGAATAGAATTTTTACAATGAGATAAGATGATGACTGTTTTCAATTCCCGCCTAGCATCCATCCGTGAAGAACTCGGCCGATATGTCCGAAAAGAGGAATCGTTATACGGCAGTATGGTTTATGTGCCTGACACACTTATAGGACACCTTGAACGAGTTGCCTCATACGCTGTACATTTGGCATCACAAGAAGGTGTTGATCCTGTTTGTGCCGAACTTGCCGGACTATTTCATGATGCCGGTAAATTTCATGATGGACAATATCACAAAGGAGATACTCCGGAAGAAGAACATTCCGTCGAGGTTCTTCGGGAGATGGGTGTTAATAAAGGCATTGAACCGGAGATTATAGAAGAGGTATCCCATGCAATCCGACAGTTATATATTGATGAGCCAAAACGGACACCGCTGAGTATGATTCTTTTCGATGCTGACAACTTGGACAAAATGGGTCTCCTCGGAATTGCCAATTACTTCATAAAATCCGGTTTGCGTGGCGAATGTATCACCATTGAAATGCTGATGGATCTGACGGTAGAATTGACCTATGCGCGATATGCTTCACGCCGGCTCTTTACGAAGTCTGGACGGACAATTGCAGAGCGACGATCTTTATCGACGATTCGCTTCATTTATGATTTTCTCGAATCCCTCAAAGAAGACGGCTTGTTCAACACACAGATTGAAA
>CAYOPU010000062.1:2631-11419 GCA_964405915.1 uncultured Smithella sp.
TATGATTTTCTCGAATCCCTCAAAGAAGACGGCTTGTTCAACACACAGATTGAAAAGATCAGTGTGTCTGATCTGGAGATGGAAGCTGTTTTTCCAATATCCTGTTCTTGTGGTGCAAAGTTGACGAAAAACCCATGGCTCAAACAAGGGAAAAAGTGTACGGAAATTCATCTTGAGATTGCATGCACATCTTGCAGCTACCAATATAAAATCAAGTTCTGTCGACCAATGTTCGCCGAATCTATATAAGCGGAGGTATTTTCTTATGTTAACGGAAAAAATTGAACTGACCAAAAGGCCATGTTCCACAAAATTAGATAGTAACGAGGTACACTTGGGTTCAGTAACTTTTCTGGGCATGAATCAATCAAAAATGTTTGGTTTCTTTGGGCCAACAACGTATATCGCCAATTATGTCCGATATTATGTGCATTTGACCAGCAAGCGTTTAATCCTGGAAGATGTTACTACTACTGGCGTTAGAACAGACACGGCGGAAGGAAAAGTTGCTGATGAATGTGTGGATATTGCCATGGACCTGTTATTGGAAAATGACCATAAACCGCAGATATTCGGTAAAACGCCGGAAATAAATTATGACCCTGCGAAAGGGTTAATAAAAACTGACAGGCATATGTTCATACCATACACTTGTATTGAATCTGTGGAGGTTGTAAAGCAGCTTGGTATTCCCGCTTATATGACCATTAAGATTTCAGACACGAAAGATGCCATAGGTTTTATTCTTGATCCTTTTAGCGATCATTATAAGGTAGATTTATCGCAATTTTACGAATTTGTTCGAGATTATCTCCAAAATCTCAAAGAAAATGTGAAGTCTATGGATTGTTGTTAACATTTTACCTGAATCTTGTTCGCAATCGAAATATTTGTGATTCACGAGGAAATTTTTCACATAATTTTTCTCCGTAATCTTTCAGCAATAAGTTAACAGTTTCCTTTGATGGAAGGAGTTTGTCAATGTCATTCATTGAAAGAATTGAAAACTGGATTACAAGACGAAATTTTCTCAAGGGCGTGGGCGTTTCACTGACAGCGGCGCCATTAATTTCGGGGCTATCAGGGTGTTTATCAAATGATTCGGATTCGCCGAGCGACAATTACCATGCGGCGCTTGTGCTGCTTGGCACAACCGGTGGTGTTAGCTGGTTCCAAGGAACAACACGCGCGAGTTCCTCTTCCGTCCTGCATATTGATGGCGTCATGTATCTGATTGACCTCGGGCAAGGCAGCGCCTGGCGGCTTTCACAGGCCTTCAATTCTCCGGACGGTAAGGCTTCATCCACTTTCCTCAAAGATTTAAAGGCGGTGTTTTTCACCCACATTCACCAGGACCACACGGCTGATTACCCATCCCTGCTTCTAATTGGTCCCGGTGCCGGCCTTGCCACTACTTATAATCCTCTTCCTGTATTTGGCCCCTGCAATCGCGGCCAACTGGATATCCCCAATACCGATTGCGGTTATACTGTCGCTAACGCTGTTTGGACAGAAAGCGGAACGCCAACACCAGGTCTGGCCGAAATGACGAAATACATCTGGCAGGCTTATGCTGCAACAGTTAATAACATGGTGCTTGATAACGGCTATCGCCCATTCCCGCCCCTTATTGATGTCCATGAAATCGGCACGCCCGGACTTGCAGACCCGGATAATACATGCCCGCAAACAGACAAATTTTTTGTTTATGAGGATGATAATATTTATGTGCAGGCCACCCTGGTTAACCATACTCAAGTATATCCATCGTTTGCATTCCGATTTGACTTGAAAAAATATGGAAAATCCGTGGTGTTTTCAGGCGATACCAGCAAGAATACTAACCATAACCTGCAAAATCTGGCCGCCGGCGCCGACTATCTTGTTCATGAGGTCATTGACTATGACTGGATCATGGAAAAATTCCCTGAAGCGCTGGATAAGGATTATCCATGCAATGCCGCGCTCCGGAGCCACATGTTTAAATCGCATACTCTGATAACGGAAGTGGGTGACGTTGCTGAATCTTGCCAGGCTAAAAATCTGGTCATCAACCATATCGTTCCCGGCAACGTTGAAAAATCGAAACTTTATGCTGCACATCAGGGTTTTTCCGGAAATTTGATCCTTGGAGAAGACCTTATGAAGATTAAAATCGTTTAGAAGAAGGGCAGATGACAGTTCTATTTATTACATATTTATTACAGAACGTTCCCTATCACATGATTTCATGAGATGGCCTTTTTAATGCGATAGAAAGACTCATGAGACATCCTAAGGATTTTGTCTTTTCATTGTTTGTTGTTCACAAAGAAGACGGCGCCGATATCGTCCCATAGATCAAACTGGGAGAAATCTGTCGAAATCATGAATATAATAAAGATGTTATTGACAATCTGTTTGCGCAGTGCCATACCAGCAACAATCATAGCGAAATGAAGAGAAACGATAGGAACGGTTCAATTTGCTGCAATACCGGAAGCTTCCATGGAAACAACCTATATTTACGTAATTTGTTCCTCCTGCCGGCATGTTCTTGCTCTGGAATGGGATACATCCAGCCTTCTGTCCGATAATCCATTGGTCGGCCGGAAAATTTATCCGGCCGAGGTTGCCTTACCCGCGCTTCTTCTTGGTGTGTGGCCGCAAGAAAAGTCTGCCCTTTCTCCTCTTTGCGCCGGGGTTTGGGCGGCGCTCGCAACTCGGGCATTGTCCTTCGTTCGCCTTCATCTTGCCCGCCACCGGTGTGCAGAAATTTTCCTCGCCGACGAACTGCCGGATGAGAGTATTTTGGAACTTCCCGATACCTTTGAGATTTTGCTGAAGGCCCCTTCTGCGCGGCAACCAATAAAAACATTCGAATTGCATAACACACGCAATTTGACCATTGAGCGGAGAATGGAGCTGGCCGCCAATATTGGAGCAGTGCGCTTATGGGAAATATTTGCCCGCGAGCAAGCCGACTTGCAGGACGGCCTGCTTCTTTTCGGTTGGCTTCCTGCCGATACCAACGACGATGCGCGTCTGCTCAGCCTTATACTGAATACAACTTGCGGGCATGTGGCGGAAGAAGCTCTCGCGGTGCGGATTGTTCTGGGTACAAGCGATCCCGGCCTGCGACGGCAACAACTGCTTACGGTGGCGGAATCTGCCTATGCCCGACGCGGACAGTTTTGGGGACGAGTCCGGGAAACTCCTTACGACCATGTTGTCCCGCTTGAAGAGCTTCAGGCAAAAGCTGTGGAGCGCCTCATTGCCACAGGGGATATTGAACAGGCCTGTCATCTTGCCGTTATCTGTTCTGTTGCGCCATCCAGACTGGGTCAGTTGCGGGAAAAACTCAGTGCGCGCATTTTGGATCGTTCTTTGCCGATTGATACGCGCTATCGGATGATTCTCTCTGCCCAAAAGATTTTTTCCGGCCTGATAAGCGAGCTTCGGCGCAAGTATGGTCTTGCCTGCGATCCTTTGCCGTCTATGCCGTCCTGGTTGGCGCTGGAAGGACCGGCCAAAACCATGGCGTGCGTGTGTGCCGATCCCGATGCCGTTTGCGCTTGTCTGGCATCGCCCGATGTCTCGTATGTTATGCAAGGTCTTGATATGATAAGAGAACTTTCTATTCTTCTCCCCGAAGAAACGCTTGCTTTTGCTGTGGACGTGCTTGCCTTATGCCGTGACAACCGAACGGAGCCAACGCCCGGACGAAGCCGTCTGTGTGTCCGTGCCCGCGAGGTTCATTCCCGGATTTTTGCGGCAATGGGCGGGACCGGCGCCTGGGAAGCACTGCAAGAAGTGATGGACGCGATGTTTTCCGCCGGGTTGGGGGTTTCGCTGGGCATGCATTTTCGCGCCCTGAGCGCCAACAAAATACCGGTCGATCAGGTGGGCGCCCTGTTGATTCAGCGGGTGACGGAGCGCACCCGAGCTGTCCGGGATCGCATTCAGGCCCGCGAAGCATTGTCCGTTCTTGCAGATGAAGGCGGCGCCGTTCAACGCAATCAGCCTGTTTCTTCTCCTGAAGGCAGGGATGCGGCACGTCAGGCCGACGATTTTCTGATTGCCGCACTTCAGGATCCCTTGGAGCCGGAAGAATTGAAATCCGCCATCCGGTCTTCCCTTACACGCTGGAAGCCGGATCGCATCAACGAACTTCAGGGGACAGTCATTTCGAGGGTTTCGGTGCCTTCCATCACCAAACTCATTCCCGGCCAGTCTATCGCCGGTATCGATAAAAATGAAGTGATGGCCCTGTTGCGTGACCCGGATGCGGATATTGGCCGGGTATTGGCTGCAATTACTCTTGCCGAGCCCTTTGTCCGCATGAAGCAAGATCTCGCTTCTCAATTTGAACGGCTTTTACGCATGCGCATCAAGGATAACCGCCGTTTTTCCGAACGAGCCTGGAATCGCAACGTAGCGGTGGAAGCCAGGCTTGCCCATGGCGCTGTCTGGAAGTTGCTGAAACCTGAAAAACGCCCGGCAGCGCTTGATTTGATTATCTCGTTTCGAGAAATCGCCATGGCTCAGGAAGCCCCGTCCATTGGCGAATGCAGCCTTGCCGGCGCGCTGGCCGAGACCGTATCCGCCTCTTTGGCGCCTTTGGACCTCAAAGAGATTGCCGTCAGTTTGGAGACGGACATTGCCAACCGCCGGTTGAGCGCCTGGACTCGTCTTCACACCTATCATGCTCTGGCGACATTAAAGGATCACGGTGGCAGAGCAGACAAGGCATTATTTGCGGCTCTGGCTGACCCGGATGAGGATCCCGTCCTTCGCGCCGAAGCTCATGCGCTTTTAGCGCCCCGTCTGAAACAACCCGTTTTCGATCTTCAAAACAGAGGCAAATTGCCGCGGCCCCCCATACCGCCGGTCGAAACCCTGTTTCATAATCTGCCTCTTTTTGAACGCGATACCCGTGGGGAATGGTGCCTGACTCCTGATGCCCTACGATGGGGATGTCTCACGTATCCTGATGATTTAATGGATGCTTTGCTCAATGCAAAGCAAGATCCGGCTCGCGCCTGCGCGGCAGCCGCGCTTGCCCCGCTGGTTGCCCAGCGGCTTCCCTTTACGGCCGGCCAATTGACAGAGGCCATGCGCGAAGCAGGGAAGAATCCCTTTGAGCTTCATGCTCTTATTGAGGGACGTGAACATACTTTTTGTCTTGCCAAACTTTGTCAGGAAGGCATTCAGGCGGTTGCCGGATATTGTGCATAATATGGAAGCTCTTGTATTGATAATCATTATTGCCATAGCCCTTCTCTTTTCGGTCCTTTCGTACAATCGCCTGATTTATTACCGCAATGAAGTGAAAAACGCCTGGCACGGAATGGATGTGCAATTGAAAAGACGCCACGACCTGATTGCCAACATTCTTGAGCTGGTTGCAGGCTATGCTTCCCATGAGCGCCGCGCATTGGATCTGGTCATCGAAGCGCGCCGGAAGGCGCAGACGGTCTTGGAAAATATTGAAGAACGGGTAGAAGCTGAAAAAGCTCTTTCCGCTTCTTTCCAATCTCTGTTGATCCAGGTTGAAGCCTATCCCCATCTGAAAGCCAGCGAAGGTTTTGCCGTCCTGATGGCGGAATTGACCGCAACGGAAAATAAAATCGGTTTGATGAGACAGTATTACAACGATATGGCGTTGCGGTATAAAAATCGTGTAGAAATGTTTCCCGGTAATATTGTCGCGGGCTTGTTCAATTTCCGGCCCGAACCTTTTTTTCTGCTGGAAGATGAACAAGAGCGTATAGCGCCGCAGGTGAAATAATCATTCAAAATTATTCAGAAAGGAGTTTCTATGACTGAGACAGTAACCAACATCGGATGGTCCATCGTTTTTGCACTGGTAGGCGGTTTGGTCGGCATGTTTCTGGTGCTGGCAAGTTCCGCGCTTGTCCCCAGACTGATGGATAAATTGACTCCGAACATCGATGAGGAAAAGGAAATGATCAGGGGGAATACCGCCGTAGCCGAATACTTCGGCAGAATCGTGGGAGCATGCATTATCGGCTTGAGCATTGTTGTGGCTGCCGCGGTTCTGGGTGGGATTCTATCCGCTCTTCATTGAATCGCGCAAAGGGATATTGGGCATGTTCCCGATCATAAAAGCAAATTGGTTTTTCCAAAGATGATGTTGTGAGACGGCATATGAAAAACTGGATGATTCTTCCGGCAGTGGTTCTGATCTGTTTTTTTGCTTCCTCTTCCGTTTTGGCGCGCGGCGGAGGAGGATGTCTTGCCAAAGGCACCCCCATTTTAACGCCCGCAGGGGCAGTTTCCATTGAAATGCTCCGTCCGGGTGATCCGGTAATCAGTGTCGTTGGCGGGAAAATACAGACAGGCACGGTTAAAGCCATTACTCAAGTCCGGCCGGCCGGTTATCAGGAAATTACCGCGGGAGAGCACAAATTTCTGATTACGGCGGAGCATCCTGTCCTGGTCGGGCCGGGAGAGTATCGTATTGCCGGACGTTTACAAGCCGGCGATCATATTTATCAAATTCGCAACGGAACCCTGCAAGCCATCTCCATCCACAAGATCCGGCCGGTGAAACCGGTTCAACCGGCTTACAATTTGCTGGTCATGCCGGGTGGAACCTTTATTCCGGCGGGCATTGTGGTGCATAATAAAGGATGCTTTCTTCCCGACAGTGAAATTCTGAAAACCGACGGCACAACCATATTCATTCGTTCAGTCCGGCAAGGCGATAAATTATTGGCGTATTCACCGGAAGGGGCGATGGTTCATACCAGGGTAAAAAAGGTAATCCGCCATCGGGTGGACGATTATTTTCTATTAAAAACCGCTCACGTCGCGCTTGGGGTGACGGCCGAACACCCTTTTTATACAGGAAACGGCACATTCAAGACGCTGGAGATTCTGCGGGCAGGCGATGCCATTTTTGCCTGGGACGGTCGTACTCTTTCCAAACAGCGGATAGTCTCTCTGGAAAAGGTTTCCAGGCGCGTTTGGGTTTACAATCTGCAAACCGATCAGCCCCATACGTTTTTTGCGGCAGGCCTGGCTGTTCATAATAAAGGCGGAGGCGGTTGTTTTCCCGCCGGCACAGGAATCCGGACATTGTCCGGACAGATTCCCATCGAAAAACTCTCGGCAAACGATGAAATTCAAGCCGTTGACCCAAACGGGAAAATCGTCAATGCCCGCGTGGAAAAAATATTTGCCTCCCGAAACTATGTTTTATCCGTCAAAACCCATCGGGGAGAGCTGAGGACGACCGCGGAACATCCCATCGGATTGACGGATGGAACCTATCTTGAAGCAGGCCTGCTTCAGTCCGGACAAAAAATACTTTTCCGGGATCAAGGCGCTTTTATCGCTTGTACGGTTCTGGAAACAAAGCAAAGCGCGAAAAAAGAAAATGTTTATAATCTCAGCGTCAACCGTCCGCACACATTTCTCGCCTCGGATTTCGTTGTTCACAACAAGGGTGGAGGCGGTTTCAGCCGCTCAGGTTCGCATTCTTCCGGTTCACGCAGCGGCTCTTCGGACGACAGTTTGGGGCCGGGGTTTGTTTTTCTGATGATTGCCGGAATCTTGATCATTGTGGCCTTTAAAAGCAAGACAGAAAGCGGCAGGGAGGAAAATCTGGATTATCTTTACAGCCGCTCCCAAATCGACCCGAAGGCCGCAAAAACAGAAAAGCTGCTTGAATTTATCAGCAGACAGGATTTGACCATGTCCCCGCAGGAATTGCGCAAAGTAAGCGAAACGACCTTTCTCAAGCTTCAGGACTGCTGGCAGAAGCGCGATTATACCCCCATGAAGACGCTGCTTATGGAGGATCTCTTTGCCCTGCAAAACGCTCAAATTCAGGGCCTGAAACGAAACCACGAAATCAACAAACTGGATGACCTCCAGGTAAAAAAGGTGGATATCGTCAATGTCCGGTATACGGAGAAACAGGATTTGCGCGAATTTACCGCGCTCATCACCGCCTCGGCTCGAGATTACTATATTGACGACCGCATCAACGCCTTTTTACGGGGCGACCGCCATCCCTCCCAATTTCAGGAATTCTGGACCTTCCAGCTTTCCGGCAGAAACTGGCTGTTGCGGGAAATCGAGCAGGCAGGAGAATCCGACATCCTCAAGGACGAAAACTTTGTCGAAATGCTGACCGACCGCACAATCGAGGGAATTTACGATGAAACCGCCGGAAAGGAAGGAACGCCCGGACCCTGGCTTGCAAAGCCAACGGAAGATAAAGCCACGCGCATAGAGCGGATGTTGAATTTCCTCGTCCAGACGGATAAAATCTGGGATCGGCGGCTGATGCTGGAGCGTTCCAGAAAGATCTTCCTGAATGTTTATCTGGCGCGCGAAAATGGCGATCCTGCAAAGACTCCTGCCGCGGATTTGTTTCCCGCGGTTGCGGAAGATTTATCCAAAACATTGCAACAATGGCAGATGGAGGGAATGAACATAGAATACAGGAACCTCTGCGTCAGGAAAGCCGAATTGATCCTGATCAGAAACTGTGCCGACCCGGCAAAAGATGAGTTTATCGTTCGGATCAGCGCGCATGCCCAAAAAATATTCTGCAAGGGTAATCGTATTTTAAGCCGTCAGCCGTACGTAACGCCTTTTGAAGAATACTGGACCTTCGGCCGCCTGGATCAGGTATGGAAACTCAAAGAAGTATTGCCGCCGTCGCAGGGCGAACAGATGATTTCGGAAGAAAATTTGGACGAGGAAAGCTCTCCTTCGCAAATGCAGTGGTATTACCGCCAGACCCGCGCGAACTGATTTTGCATGTCGTCGC
>CAYOPU010000063.1:0-11412 GCA_964405915.1 uncultured Smithella sp.
CGGCGCTGATCAATGCGCAGCACAATCTGGCGGACATAACCTTCATTGTTCTGGATAACCAGGGAACGGCAATGACGGGCTTTCAGCCGCATCCGGGGCTGGAGGTCAGCGCACTTCGGGAAGTGGTTCCCGCCGTGGAAATTGCTGCAATCTGTGAGGCGATCGGGGCGAAAGTGGCGGTGAGCGATCCTTTTGATCTTGCGACCACCAGCAAAATGATAACGAATTTTCTATCGGAAAAAGGATCGGTCAAAGTGCTGATCCTTCGTCAGGCCTGTGCTTTGAGCCCCGAGAAGAAAGGCAAGAAGACATTTGATGTGAAGGTCAACGAAGACCTTTGTCTGGGCGATGCCTGCGGCTGCAACCGTCTGTGCACGAGAATTTTCCGCTGTCCGGCGCTGACCTGGGATCGGAGCAAAAAGAAGGCAGTAGTTGATGAAGTAATTTGCGCCGGCTGCGGCGTGTGCGCGTCGATCTGTCCGCAGCAGGCGATTGTAAAAATGTAGTGCGCACCTTCAGGTGCGCCGGAGTTGAAGACTCAGGCGGTGATACATTGAAAACCATGACTAAAGGATATTTCAGTCGAACATGAAAGCAAAAGCACAGAAAGTCACGAAAAACCTCATTCTTACCGGTGTGGGGGGGCAGGGGAATGTCATGGCCTCCCGGACGATGGCGGGGATGCTGGTGGACGCAGGCTATATCGTCACGATTGGTGAGACGTTTGGTATGTCGCAACGCGGCGGGTCGGTGATGAGCCATCTGCGCATCTCGCCCGATGCGGTGAAAAGTCCGCAGATTCCGCGCAATGGAGCGGATGTGATCGTGGCCCTGGAGCCTCTGGAAGCGCTCCGCGTTCTGTCGGTTTATGGTAATCCGCAGGTTTGTGTTTTGTCCAATTCCCGTCCCGTCTATCCAATTGGCGTCATTACAGGCGAGTTGAATTATCCATCCGATGAGACCATTGCAGCGGCGTTTGGCAGGCTTTCCGCCCGGTTCTGGATGATTGACGCGACATCCGTCGGTTTGCAGCTGGGCAATCCCGTTTTAAGCAACATTGTGATGATCGGCGCACTGGCCCAAACCGGTCTTTTGCCCGTTGACCGCCGCATGTTTGAAAAAGAGATCCGCAAGACACTGACGCCGGACAAATGCGCAGCAAATTTAAAGGCTTTTGACGCAGGCGCCGCCATCATCAAATAAGTGTTGACGATTTGCACTTGAAGCTTATATTACTACTCCGAAATCTTTATCAGAGGTGAAATTCCATGACCAATATTTATTCCGCGATTCAAGTGAGTGATCATGTTTACTGGGTGGGCGCCATTGACTGGTCGATCCGTGATTTCCACGGTTACACCACGCCGCACGGCAGCACCTATAACGCCTATCTGGTAATGGCGGACAAGATTACGCTGATCGACACGGTCAAGGCGCCGTTTATGGAAGAGATGCTGGCGCGCATTGCTTCCGTGGTTGATCCGTCCAAGATCGATTACATTGTCTCTAATCACTCCGAACAGGATCATTCCGGGTGCCTGCTGGAGGTCATCTCGCGCGTCGGGCCGGAAAAGGTTTTTGCATCGACGGTGGGCGTTAAAACCATCCATGATATTTTCCACACCGATACCCAAATATTGCCCGTCAAGGACGGTGAAACGCTCAGCCTGGGTAATATGGATCTGAAATTCATGGAAACCAGGATGATTCACTGGCCGGATTCGATGTTTTCGTATCTCGAAAAAGATGGATTATTGTTTTCGCAGGACGCATTTGGCATGCACTTGGCGACTTTTGAACGTTTTGCCGACGAACTGCCGACTGAGATGCTGGAATATGAAGCGGCCACTTATTATGCCAATATCGTTTTGCCCTATTCGCCGGTGGTGCTCAAGGCGCTGGAAAAAGTAATGGCGACGGGCTGGGCGATTAAAATCTTTGCGCCGGATCACGGCCCTGTCTGGCGAAAAGATTTGGGATTCATTATCGATCTCTACAAAAGGTGGGCCGGGCAGAAACCAACCAACAAAGCCGTGGTTGTTTATGCGACGATGTGGCATTCCACGGAGATGATGGCCAGGGCCATTGCCGAATCGATGGCGCGGGAAGGCGTCCGCGTGAAACTTTTATCCATGAATGACGTGCACCGCAGCGAGGTGGTTTATGAAGTTCTGGAAGCGGGCGCGTTGATTGCCGGATCGCCTACGCTCAACAACAACATCCTGCCGCAGATGGCGGATGTCATGACGTATCTCAAAGGTCTCAAACCCGCCAATCTGATCGGCGCGGCTTTCGGTTCTTTCGGCTGGAGTGGTGAATCGGTCAAGGATCTGGAGGCGATTCTCAAAGAGATGAAGGTCGAAATCGTCGCCGAACCGGTTTCCGTAAAACACGTTCCGGGAAAGGATGTTCTGGGAAAATGTACGGAACTGGGTAAAACGGTTGCTGCTGAGTTGAAAAAAAGAATTACTACATAATGATGATGTTTTTTAATAAGGAGGCGGAAAAATGAAAAAGTATGTCTGCGGTGTCTGCGGTTATGAATATGATCCGGACAAGGGAGATGATGATGGCGGTATTCCCGCGGGGACGGCGTTTGAAAAACTGCCGGCGGACTGGACCTGCCCGGTGTGCGGCGCGGATAAGAGTGAGTTTGCTCCGGAATGAATTGTTTGAGAGGAATTAAATATGGATGACAGGGTTCGGGAAGCCCTTCAGCAGGCCTATGTCGGTGAAGCCAAGGCGGCGCTCAGGCTCAAACTATTTGCCGATAAGGCGGATACCGAAGGCTACAAACAAATGGCGCGCCTGTTTCGCGTGATTGCTTTTTCAGAAGAGATTCACGGGAAAAGGGCCCTCAGAGTGCTCAAGGAGATTAAAACGACGGAAGAAAATCTGGCCGCCAGTTTTGAATCGGAAAAAGCCGTGGCGGAAATCGCCTACGACAGCTTTGTAAAACTGGCGGAGCAGGCGGGGGATAAGCCGGCGCTTCTGCATTTCAGTCAGAGCCGTGATGTGGAAGAAACGCATGCCAAACTTTATAAAGAAGCGATGAATCATTTTATGGAGGAGCGCGAAACGGTTTATCACGTTTGCAAGGTGTGCGGTTATGTGGCCGATGGTGTGCTGCCGGATGAATGTCCGGTATGTGCTGCAAAAAAAGAGCAGTTTACCACTTTTGATCAGTAAGAGCTTGTCTTCCGCTCACGCAGCGGACGTCTAAAGGAGCAGAGTGATGTTTGCACGCCGCATCGTTCTTTTCATGTTGGTGTCTGTTTTTCTGGCGGTTCCGCTGAAATCTTTTGGCGAGGACAAGCCCTTGTGGGAATTGGGTGTCGGCGGCGGGTTTCTGATGATGCCGGATTATCGCGGTTCGGACAAAAGCCGACCCTATCTTCTGCCGTTTCCTTACGCCATTTATCGTGGAGGAGTCTTTCGGCTGGAAGACAAGCGAATATCGGCGCGGCTTTTCAAAACCGACCGGGTGACGCTGGATGCAAGCGGCTATGGCGCAGTGCCGGTGAAGAGCGACGACAATGATGCCCGAAAGGGTATGGATGATCTGGATCCTACATTCGAGTTCGGTCCGGCGCTACGCATCAAAGTCCTGGACTCTTCGGAAAACAAATATCGCTTGAGCGTGGCGTTGCCGGTACGGGCTATGTTCTCCACGGATTTTCGTTCCGTGCGCTACGAAGGCTGGGTATTTTCTCCCAGATTAAATTTTGAAAAGGGCGATCTGATTCCGAAAACAGGCCTGTCTCTGGGAGTCTCGGCCGGGCCCATGTTTGCCGATCGCGGCTACCATGATTACTTTTATGAAGTTGAGCCCGTTAATGCCACGATGACGCGGCCTGTTTATTCGCCCGGCGCGGGTTACAGCGGTTCGACCCTGACGGTCGGTTTGGGGAAAAGTTACAAACAATTTATATTTCACTCGTTCGTCAGCGCTGATTTTCTGCACGGCGCCGTGTTTGAGGATAGCCCGCTGGTTAAAACAAAAACATCCTGGATGGGTGGTTTCAGTATTACCTGGGTCTTTCTGAAATCGCAAAAGACTACGGCCGACGAAAGTCCGTATTAAGTGTTGTGAAGTTTACAGAATAAGGGACATTCATGCTTTTTCTTCTGACGCGGTGGCTGGTCATTACCGTGGCCATTTTACTGGCTTCGGCCATTCTTCCCGGTATTCACGTAGATTCTTTGAAGACGGCTTTTGTTGCCGCCGCGATTCTGGGAATCTTCAATGCTTTTTTGCGTCCTGTCCTGTTAATTCTGACGTTGCCGCTGACCATTTTAACACTGGGCATTTTTACTTTTGTTCTCAATGCCCTGATGCTTTTACTGGTTACAAAAATCTATCCGGTGTTTAAGGTTGACGATTTCTTTACCGCGTTTCTGGGCGCTCTGATCATCAGTATCATCAGCTGGATGGCCAACCGCTTCATTTTTATCAATACATCCAAACCCGGGGGGGATCATCGCCGCAAACCGGATTATATTGATATGGAGCAGGGAGATGACGGGAAATGGCGCTAGACGAGACGCTCAACCTCACGCCCGCGATGAAGCAGTATGTCGAAATCAAGAAAAAATATCCCGACTGCATTTTGTTTTACCGGATGGGCGATTTCTACGAGATGTTTTTTGAAGACGCCCTGACGGCGTCGCCTATTCTGGAAATCACCCTGACCTCAAGAAATAAAACAAAAGAAGACGCTGTTCCGCTGTGCGGTTTCCCGTATCATGCCGCCTCCGCTTATATTACCAAGCTTGTGGAGAAGGGCTTTAAAGTGGCCATTTGCGAGCAAGTGGAAGATCCGAAAAACGCTAAGGGAATTGTCAAGCGCGATGTCATCCGCGTGATCACACCCGGTCTGGTGCTGGATGAAGAAAATCTGAAAGCGGGAGAAAATAATTATCTGGCCTGCATTACAGCCGGCAGGGATGTTCTGGGACTGGCTTTTCTGGATATCTCGACGGGTGAGTTTCAAGTGAGTGAATTTGTAAGCCGCGACGCGCTTCTTTCCGCGGTGGGCGGTCTGGAGTTCAAGGAATTACTCATGAGCCCTGCGTTTCCCGATCCGGTATTGACGAAAATGCTGGAAGCGCAAATGCCCGCCGGCAGCGTCAATTATATTGAGGAGGCGTGTTTTGAGCCAAACGGGGCCGATGAGATTCTTGATAGGGAGTTGACCGTCGATGTTTTGGAGCAATCAAAAATTAAAGAACGGCAGGCAGCCAAAGTTGCGGCGGCTGTCATCTTGCGTTATGTCAATTCAACGCAGATGGTGCGCGCCGGCCACATTTCCGCGATTAAAGTGTATTCTCCGCAGAACCATTTGATTTTAAACGATACCGCCCGAAGAAATCTCGAAATATTTTCAACGATTCAGGATAATGCACGCGTTGGTTCTCTTTTTGCCCTGTTCAATGAAACCTTAACGCCGATGGGGGCCAGGCGTTTGCGCTGGTGGATGGGCTACCCTCTGATCGCACCGGAACAGATTCGCGCCCGGCTGGCGGCGGTTGCGGAAATCAAGGATGACCACACGGCGCGGTCCGATCTGCGTAAAACACTTGCGCAAATCTATGATCTGGAAAGACTGGCCGGGCGTGTTGCGCTTAAAGTGGCAACACCGCGCGATCTTGTTGCACTGCAAACGTCGCTGTCTGTTTTACCCCAGTTGCAGTTGCTCATGACGGATTTTACCGCGCCCGCTCTGACAGCGATCCGCAAAGAGATCGCGGATATGTCCGCCCTGGTGGACTTGCTTTCCCTGGCGATTGTTCCTGATCCGCCTCCCCGCGCACAGGACGGAGGATTTATTGCCGCCGGTTTCGATGAAGGACTCGATCATCTGCGTTCCATCAGCCGCGACGGGAAGAAATGGATTGCGGGGCTTGAGGCCAAAGAAAAACAGGCCACGGGGATTAACTCGCTCAAGGTCGGGTTTAATAATATTTTTGGCTATTACATTGAAGTAACCAAAGCCAATGCCGCACTGGTTCCCGACTCCTATGTGCGCAAACAGACACTGGTCAATGCGGAGCGCTATATCAATCAGGAATTAAAAGAATTTGAGCAGACGGTGCTCAATGCTGAAGAAAAAATCCGTGAACGCGAAAATGAGCTTTTTAATCAGTTGCGTGATGATCTGATGCCCTATATTCCCGATATTCAGTATAATGCTTTCCGTGTGGCCGAACTGGACGCGCTTTGTGCGCTTGCCCAAGTGGCTGAAAAGTATTCCTACACCTGTCCGGAAATCGATGATGAAGATACGATTGATATCAGGGACGGACGGCATCCGGTGGTCGAGACGGCTTTAAAAAAAGAAGGTTTTGTACCCAACGACACGCTGATGGATCTGCAGGGCAACCGCCTGCTGGTCATTACCGGACCGAACATGGCCGGCAAATCCACCTACATCCGCCAGGTCGCTTTAATTGTGCTGCTGGCGCAAATGGGCAGTTTTGTGCCGGCGGCCCATGCCCGAATTGGCGTAGTCGATAAAATTTTTACGCGCATCGGCGCGTCGGACAGCCTGATGAAAGGTCAGAGCACCTTTATGGTGGAAATGATGGAGACGGCCCAGATTCTAACCGATGCAACATCCCGCAGTCTGGTCATCCTCGATGAAGTGGGCAGGGGAACGTCGACTTTTGACGGGTTGAGCATTGCCTGGGCGGTGGCGGAATACATCCACGACTTTGGCGGGCGGGGAATGCGCACCCTGTTTGCCACACACTATCATCAGTTGACGGATCTGGCGGCATCTAAAGAAGGCGCAAAAAACTACAATATCGCCGTCAAAGAGTGGGGAGAAAAAATCATTTTTCTGCGCAAAATCATGGCCGGCGGAACGAGTCGCAGTTACGGTATCGAGGTGGCGCGAATCGCCGGCGTTCCGACGGATGTGATTGTCCGGGCCAGGGAAATTCTTCACAATCTGGAAAAAGGAGAGTTTGACGAGATCGGCATGCCCCGCATCGCCCGCGGTATCAACACGGCGAAGCAGACCAATCGACAGTTGAATCTATTTGCGGAAAGTGAAGATGTTATTCTGGAAGAACTTCGTCGACTCGATATTACTTCCATGACCCCGCTTGATGCGCTCAATAAATTAAGCGATCTGAAAAGTAAAGTATAAATAAGATTTGTGTGGTCAGGGGTGTTTTCATGCGGACCTTGAAAAAAATCATCTTTATTTCGATCATGGTCGCGATCATTTTAGCGGCGGGGATGGTTTATGCCCCGAGATACCTGGCTTATTCAACGAATTATGCCAGAGCGGATGCCGTCATTGTTTTGCTGGGCCCCGTTTTTAATGATCGTGAGAGATATGCCAGAGATTTAATTCAGAAGGGGATGGCAGACTATCTCATTATCCCGGCGTATCATAAAACTTATCGCGTCGATCAGGGAAAGCTGAAACCGTTGTCCGACAAAGCAGACAAGAACAATATGAAAGGAAACATTGATCCGGCAGCTCGTCCCTATTATGAAGATACCCACCTGGAGTTGATTGCGGCAAAAAAGACCATGAAAATGTACGGCCAAAAGTCGGCGATATTCGTCAGTGCGCCCTATCACATGCGCCGTATTCAACTCATGGTGGATAAGGAATTTGACAATCAATCCCAATATTATTTTTCGCCGACGCCCTATGAAGCGGCGCCGCTGAATGTTTGGGAATTGAAGGCGTCCGACTGGAAAAAAGTGCGCAGAGAATGCGTCAAAATCTTATGGTTTATGATCTATTATCCATGGACAAAATCAGGAGCCAGTTGAACCGGGTTTAGTTGTCCGGTTTCAGATACGGCAGAGCCAGCTGCACCTTTTTCAGCGCCTGCTTTTCAATTTGGCGGGCTCGTTCGCGGGTGATATTGTATTTGTCGCCGATTTCCTGGAGGGTCAGCGGATCATCTGCCATCACGCGGTGTTTGATGATGTAGCTTTCCCGCTCGCTGAGATTGGCCAGGGCGCCGGCGATATCGCGTTTGACCAGGCTTCGTTCCTCATTTTTGATAAGCGACGTTTCCTGATCATCACCCTCATGTTTCAGAAAATCCAGATGAGACGTTTCTCCGTCATCGTTAATGAATTCATTGAGCGACAGATCGCGTGTGCCCATGCGCAAATCCATTTCGGCGACTTCCGACCCTTTTACCCCCAGTGAATCGGCGATTTCGCTGAATTCGGGATTCTTTTTCGATAGGGTCTCCAGTTGTTTTTTGGCCTGGCTTAATTTGAAGAAAAGTTTTCGTTGAGCCTGCGTGGTGCCGATTTTAACAATACTCCACGACTTGATGAGGTAATTCTGGATATAGGCGCGAATCCACCAGACGGCGTAGGAGATCAGACGGTAGCCTTTGTAGGGATCGAATTTCTTGACGGCGTGAATAAGCCCGATGTTGCCTTCCTGGATCAAATCGGCCAGTTTGAAACCGTAGTTGCGGTATTCATGGGCGATTTTGACTACAAAACGCAGATTGGAAACAATCAGCTTTTCCGCGGCCTCCATGTCGTTATATTTCTTCAGTTGCACGGCAAGCTTGAATTCTTCTTCGGCGGTCAACAGCGGAAAACGGTTAATTTCTGTAATGTAGATATCAAGAGTGCCGGTGACGATGGGTAGCTTCAACGTTTGGGCCTCCTCAATAAATTAATCATAGCCGCTTTGTATCGAAGAGTGGATTTGTGGTCAAGCAAATATTTACGCTTCTTGACAGGCATGTCCTGAATGTTTATTCTATGAGCAAAACAATCGAAGGAATTGAAATGAAATCCATTAACAAGACGATGATCGAATCTGCCGTCACACTGGCCGGCGAGGTTGAAGCCGGGTATCTGCTGATTTGCGTTGATGTTTTAAATGAAATCTCCGAGTTGCTGGAAAACGTCAGAACATCGGTGCAATTTATTGTGGTCATGCCGGAGGACGCCGAACTGCCGGAGAAAATGGTGCCATACGTGAAAAAACTGGATGTCCCCCACGTGAATTTGACCCGGGTGGGCAAAATCAAAATCGCGATTGCCAAAGGTATTGTATCCGGGTTTTTTAAAAAGGGAGACAAAATTGTCTGCCTTTCCGGCGTGCCGAAGTTGGGTTATGCCGACAGTATTTTCTTTATCGATGTCGGTCGCGAATTTGAAATCCTGACGTCTGAATTCATCAATGATGTTGTAGAGGCTGTGCAGCCGGAAGTGTTCAATGCAACATTGAACATTGCCTGCGAACTGGCTGCGCAGGGGCGCGAAAACCGCAAGGTAGGAACGATCTTTGTGCTGGGCGATGATGAAAAAGTTTTGCAGCTGTCCCGGCAGATGATTATGAATCCGTTTTCCGGTTATTCCGAAGACGAACGTAATATCTTGAACCCGGACCTGGAGGAAACGATCAAGGAATTTTCCGCCATTGACGGCGCGTTTGTCATCACAGCCAATGGTGTAGTTGTGACGGCAGGCCGCCATCTGAGCGCTGCGCTGGAGAGCAAAGATTTTCCGCAAGGGCTGGGCAGCCGCCATATTGCCGCGGCTGGCATCACCAATGTCACCAAAGCCGTGGCCATGGTCATTTCCGAATCTTCGGGCAACGTCAGTGTCTTTAAAAATGGAAAGCTCTTTGTGACGATTGAAAAACCCGTGGAATAAAAAGAGGTAGAATATGAGATTTGATAAATTCACATTAAAAGTACAGGAAGCCATACAGGATGCGCAAACGCTTGCCGGAACACTCGGCCATCAGACCATTGAACCCGAGCATCTTTTGATCTGTTTTTTGCGTCAGGAAGACGGCATCGTCGGCGCCATCATGAATAAACTGAATGCTTCACCGCAGAAGACAGAGCAGGAACTGGAACGTTATTTAAAAAAACAACCCAGTGTTCAGGGCGCCGGTTCAGGCCAGGTTTATATGGGCGGCAGGCTCAATAAACTATTCGACAGGGCGATGACGGAGGCGGCGCAGCTCAAGGATGAATATGTCAGCGCCGAGCATGTGCTGGTGGTGATCGCCGAAGAAAAGGAAGGCCAGGCCGGGAAAATCCTGCGTCAGGCCGGCGTGACCCGAGATAATATTTTTAAAGTGCTGGTGGATATTCGCGGCAATCAGCGCGTGACTGATCCGAACCCGGAAGGCAAATATCAGGCCCTTGAGCGCTATGCCAAGGATTTCAACGAACTGGCGAAAAAAGGTTCATTTGATCCGGTCATCGGGCGGGATGAGGAAATTCGCCGCATCATGCAGGTGCTCTCGCGGCGCACCAAGAACAATCCGGTGCTCATCGGCGAACCGGGCGTCGGCAAAACGGCCATCGTGGAAGGTCTGGCGCAGCGCATCGTCAACGGCGACGTGCCGGAAAATCTGAAAAACAAGCGGGTGATCGGACTGGATGTCGGCGCTTTGATTGCGGGGGCGAAATATCGTGGTGAGTTCGAAGAGCGGTTGAAAGCGGTTTTGAAAGAAGTTATCAGCGCTGAAGGGGAGATAATCCTCTTTATCGATGAAATTCATACCGTGGTCGGAGCAGGCGCGTCGGAAGGATCGATGGATGCATCCAATATGCTGAAGCCCGCGCTGGCAAGAGGCGAACTTCGTTGTGTGGGCGCGACGACGCTCAATGAATACCGCAAATACATTGAAAAGGATGCGGCGCTGGAACGGCGTTTTCAGCCTGTTTTAGTCAAGGAACCGACAGTGGAAGATACCATCGCCATTCTGCGCGGCCTCAAGGAACGCTATGAAGTGCATCACGGGGTGCGCATCAAAGATTCGGCCATCGTGGCTGCCGCAACCCTTTCGCATCGTTATATCACGGACCGGTTTTTGCCGGACAAAGCGGTGGATCTCATCGATGAAGCTGCGTCCCGATTGAGGATCGAGCTGGATTCGATGCCATCCGAGATCGACACGATTGACCGGAAAATTATTCAGCTGGAAATTGAAAAGCAATCGCTGAAGAAGGACACGGATAAAGCCGCGAAAGAGCGGCGCGACAAGATCGAAAAGGAACTGGCCGAACTCAAATCCAACATGGATCAGATGAAAATGCACTGGTCTTCGGAAAAGGACATCATTAAAAAAATTCAGCAGACCAAGAGCCGGATGGAATCTCTGAAAACGGAAGAAGCCAACGCTCAACGCGAAGGCAATCTGGCCAGAGCCGCGGAGATCCGCTACGGGAAGCTGGTAGAACTTGACCGGCAGCTCAAAGCAGATCAGATGAAGCTGGAAGAGGTCCAGAAAAACAAACAGATGCTGAAAGAAGAGGTGGATGCCGAAGATGTGGCGGAAGTGGTCGCCAACTGGACGGGCATTCCGCTGGCCCGCATGATGGAAAGCGATGTGCAAAAGCTCATCCACATGGATGAACGCCTGAAGATGCGCGTGATCGGTCAGGATGACG
>CAYOPU010000064.1:0-11213 GCA_964405915.1 uncultured Smithella sp.
TGCGCGTCCGCCGCCTGGTGGACCATTTCCGCGAAACGCTGGAAATGGAATTTCCAGCGCTGGTCACCATTTCCATGGAACGATACGAGCCTCGCTACGCGTCTTTTGACGGGCTGAACAGGGCTTTCATCGAGACGGACATGGTCAATCTGAACGCGGCTGATCTGGGAATAACCGCCGCGCATCTCGAAGCGCATGGATCACGAACCAGAGTGCGCAGGGTGTTTATCCGCAAAACGCAAAAAGAAAACGTCATCATCACGGGGGCGGCGGCCAATGCCACGGGCGAACTCCTCGACCGCTACCAGCGGACCATCGGCGCCGTTATCGGAAAATCGATCGAAGCAAAAAAGAAGGCCTGAGCAGGCGAATACGGATTAACCATGAAAAACAAAAAAAAGAGCATCTGGGTATTCGGCGACTACCGCAACTATTATCAGAATCGCGTAACGCTGCAGCTGCTTTCCAGGGCGGTTGATCTGGCGCGTGCGATTCACGCGGAGGTCTGCGCGGTCGTGGTTGGCCACGATATTGAAGAATGGATCATGGAATACACCGCGCACGGCGCGGACCGCATTTTGGCCATCGACCATCCGACGCTTACCAGTTACAGCACGGAACATTATCTGGCGCTGATGGAAAGACTGGCCGGTGAAAGGAACCCCGACATTATTTTAATCGGCGCAACGGATTTCGGCCGTGAATTCGCGCCGCGGCTGGCCAAGCGTCTGAAAACGGGACTTTCCGCCGATTGCGTCGATCTGGACATCACATCCGAAGGTCTGCTGGTCCAAACCGCGCCGTCATTCGGCGGCAATATGCTCGCGGAAATCGTCACGGAAAAACATCGTCCGCAGATGGCCACCGTCCGCCCTGGCACCTTCAGGGAAATTCCGCATAATTACGAACGAACAGCCATCGTGGAACGCCTGCCGCTCCCGAAGAATCTGCCGGTTTCCGGGGTTCGCGTGGTCGAATATGAACGCGCCGTGCAAAAAGAACATACCATTGAAAACGCAACGGTGATCGTCTGCGGCGGACGCGGCATGGGCAACAAAAACAATTTCAAAAAGCTCGACGAACTGGCCTCGCTCCTGGGAGGCGATGTCGGCGCAACACGACCAGTGGTTTACGCGGGCTGGGCCGGGCATGAGGCGCTGGTCGGACAGGCGGGAAAACATATCAAACCGAAAATTCTGTTTTCATTCGGCATCAGCGGCGCGATCCAGCATACCGCGGGCCTGGGGGAAGCGAATTTTATCGTTGCGATCAATAAAAATCCCCAGGCAACCATGATGAAGATGGCCGACGTCGCCGTCGTGGCCGACGCGGCGGACCTGCTCAACCATCTGATCAAAGAACTCAAAAAACGCATCCGGGAATAATTCCATCCGGTTTAGGCCAATGGCGCATGGAAAATCCGCTTGACCTTTTTTATAAACACCAATATGCAAGAGAATCAATATCATCACATCACATCGTCATTTCGTCAGTTTTGCGGATGAACAATTCAGAAAGAGAGGGAACCATGACAAAATTGAGAATGCTGTTCTTGAAGCACCTGTTTGGAAAGTCGGCGCTGCCTGTTTTTACAGCGGCAGCAATGCTGTGCCTGACTGTTTCTCTTTTCCCGCCGATGCCCGCTTCCGGCGGAGAAATTTACATGTATAAGGATAAAAATGGCAATACCGTCCTGTCCAATACGCCTGTGCCGGAAAAGCGACAGAAAAAAGTAAAAATAATAGATGGATACAAGGACACAACGCCGACGGAGCAACAGGCCCGGCAGGAGCGTGATGAAAAAGCAAAGCAGGCACAGCGGGAACGTGATGAAAAAGCAAGGCAGGCAAACCAAACACAGGAAGATCTCGCCAGGAAAAGAATGGATGACTGCATTGCCGCCACAGAAAAGTCTTATGCCAATGCCGTGATTTCATATTGTAGAAGTCGTGGCCTGCCGGACAATTGTGATTTAGACGCTCGTGCCGCCGTTTTTTATAAAAATCAACTTGAATTGCGGAAAGCGGAGTGTAATAAAAAATAAGTTTCAATCACGGCGTAACATTTAACCCTGGAGGATTCGGATGCGCAAGAAAGATCTGGTACTGGGCATCGATATCGGCGGTACGAATACCTCCCTGGGATTTGTGGATCGTCAAGGGACGCTCATCACCTCCAAGGTTCTGCCCACCCGCGCCGGGGATTCTGCTGAACGCTATGTCAATCGCCTTCATCAGCACATCGAAAAACTTCGAACAGGTCTGTCCGATCCGCATCGTTTTTGCGGAATCGGCGTCGGCGCGCCCAATGCCCACGCCGGCAGGGGAACCATTGAGCAGGCCGTCAATCTGAACTGGGGCGGAACTGTCGATTTCGTTTCGTTGATGCACAAATATTACGATCTTCCCGTTTCCATCACCAATGACGCCAACGCCGCCGCCGTCGGAGAAATGCTTTTCGGCAGCGCCCGCGGGATGAAGCATTTCCTCGTCGTGACCCTGGGCACCGGCCTGGGCAGCGGCATCGTGACGGACGGACGGCTGCTTTACGGCGCCAGCGGTTTTGCGGGCGAACTCGGCCATACCGTGGTGAAGCCGGGAGGACGTTTATGCGCCTGCGGGAAACGGGGATGCCTGGAAACATACGTGTCGGCACCGGGCCTCACGAAAACGGCTTTGGAGTTGCTGGCCAGACGATCAGATTCCAGCCCGCTCCGAGCAATGTCCCCTCCGGAAATAACCTCGAAACGAATATATGAGCTGGCCGCGGGCGGCGATGCCCTGGCCCTCGAGGCCTTCGATCAGACGGCAAGAATTCTGGGCATGAAACTGGCTGATGCCGTCGCCCACTTAAGCCCGGAAGCCATCTTTCTGACGGGAGGTCTCGCCGGCGCCGGAAATTTGCTGATCAAACCCACCGCACAGTATATGAACGAATATCTCTTTCGAATTTACCGGGGCACCGTGAAAGTGTTGCCGTCCGTCATGCCGCCCGGTTCCAGCGCCATTCTGGGAGCGGCGGCGCTGATCATCCATGAGCTATCCACAAAACCATCCGCCTGTTGACGGGATGAATCCAAAGCAGCAAAAGGCTCTATGACCGGTTTGAAATATATTTCACCTGGTGTTTTTGCCTTTCTCGGCAAGTTCTTCCAGCAGGGCGCGGTTCATCAGACGAATATCGGCGCCTCTCTCTTCGATAAGCTTTTTTGTCTTCATGTCGCCCAGTGCGCGGGAAAGCGATTCCGGTCCCGTGCCCAGAAGATTGGCCAGTTGTACCTTGGAAATAGTCAGTTTGATGAAATCTTTTTTTCTCTGCTCCTGCGACAGATAAAGCAGGTAGGAGGCCAGGCGGCCGGGGATTTCCTTGAGTGAGAGATTTTCCACCTGGATGGTAAACTCCCGCAGACGGGCGGATAACAGGGCCAGAAGATTCATCGTGAGATTCGGTTTACCGGTAATGAGACGGATAAACTTTTTGCGGTCGAAAAATAAAAGATGGCTTTTGGCGATGGCCCTGGCGTTGGCGGGAAACGATTGCCCGGAAAAAACGGGCACGGCGCCGATGGTGTCACCTTCTTTAATAATGTGGAGGATCTGCTCTTTCCCTTCGGTTGAAAGCTTGTAAACGCTGACGCTGCCCGTGGCAACCAGGTAAAACCCGAGGCCGTCGTCTCCGTCGTAAAAGATGATATCGCCTTTGTTGAAGTGTTTGTCGACTGCTATTTTTTCGATTTCTGTGATATGCTCTTCAGGCAGTCCACCGAACAGCTGGCTTTTGATCAGAATATCACGCGTCTTTTTCATCGTTGACGTTCCTTTCGTAATAATGATGCTTTTTCTTAACATAAGTCAAGGATACACGAAAACTTTTTAACTATACTGGCCAACAAGAAACAAAGAATCTTTTCAGGAGGTGTCATATGTTTTGTTATCAGTGTCAGGAAACAGCTAAAAATGAAGGCTGCAACATCAAAGGGGTCTGCGGCAAGACGGAAGAAACGGCGAACCTGCAGGATCTGCTGATTTACATCCTGAAAGGTATCGCAATTTATGCCGATAAGGCCAAAGCGGCGGGAGTACTCGAGGGTAAATACGGTCATTTTACCATCGAGGCGCTTTTCGCGACGATTACCAATGTGAACTTTGACAAGGATCGGATCATTGAACTCATTCGCGAGGCCTTGAAACTTCGCAATGAACTAAAAGAAAAATTCGGGGCGGCGGATTTGCACGATTCGGCCGTGTGGTTTTCGGATGATGTTGACGAATTCAGGAAAAAGGCCGCTCAGGTCGGTATTCTTTCCATCGAAAATGTTGATGTCCGCTCGCTCAGAATGCTTTTGATTTACGGAATCAAGGGAATTTCCGCCTATGCAGAGCATGCCGCCGTTCTGGGCTTCGATGACGAGAAGATTTATGATTTCATCCGGGAAGCCCTTATCTCCACAACCAGGGATTTAAGCGTGGATGAAATGGTCGCGCTAGTCATGCGTGCGGGCGAATGCGCCGTCACCACCATGGCGTTGCTGGATAAGGCGAATACGTCCACCTATGGGAATCCGGAAATCACGAAAGTCAATATCGGCGTGCAGAACAATCCTGGCATCCTGATTTCCGGACATGACCTCAAGGATATGGAGGAACTCCTCAAGCAGACGGAAGGAACCGGCGTGGATGTTTATACACACGGCGAGATGCTCCCGGCCAACAGCTATCCGGCTTTCAAAAAATACGCTCATTTCGTCGGAAATTACGGAAACGCCTGGTGGAAGCAGAATGAGGAATTCGAATCGTTCAACGGCCCCATTCTGATGACGACCAACTGCATCATTCCGGTCAGGGATTCCTATAAGGACAGAATCTTTACCACCAGCGTTGTCGGCTATCCCGGAATCAAACATATTCAACCCAGGGCAAAAGGCGGGGTGAAAGATTTTTCCGGAATCATCGCGCTGGCGAAAAAATGCGCGCCGCCCACGGAGCTGGAAAAGGGCGAACTGGTCACGGGTTTTGGCCATAACCAGGTGCTGGCTTTGGCCGACAAGGTGGTGGAAGCGGTAAAATCCGGGGCGATCAAGCGCTTCATCGTCATGGCCGGCTGCGACGGACGATATAAGACCCGCAACTATTACACGGATGTCGCCCGGGAACTTCCCGGGGATACAATCATCCTGACCGCGGGCTGCGCCAAGTATCGCTACAACAAACTGGCATTGGGCGATATCGGCGGTATTCCCCGTGTACTGGACGCCGGACAATGCAATGACTGTTATTCGCTGGTGGTTATCGCGCTGAAGCTCAAGGAAGTTTTCGGTCTGAAGGATATCAATGAACTGCCGATTTCCTTTGATATTGCCTGGTATGAGCAAAAAGCCGTGGCGGTTCTGCTGGCGCTGCTTTACCTGGGCGTAAAAGGAATCCGTCTGGGACCGACGCTTCCGGCATTCGCGTCACCAAATGTTCTCAAGGTATTGGTGGAAAATTTCAATATCAGGCCCATTACAGATCCGAAGACCGATGTCGAGGCAATGGTCAAGGGGCAGTAACTCATCCCCCCGATGAGACTGTGTCATAATGACACAGTCTCATCGGGCGGGGAAGATCATCATGACAATTATTTTAAAGGTGATGCCATGAAAAAAATATTACGCAAAATTATTGAAATCGATGAAGAGCTGTGTAACGGCTGCGGCAACTGCGTGACCGGTTGCGCAGAGGGCGCCCTGCAAATCATTGACGGCAGGGCAAAAATGGTTTCAGAAACTTTCTGTGACGGCCTGGGGGCCTGCATCGGAGAATGCCCCACCGGAGCGCTCAAAATCGTCGAGCGTGAAGCTTCTCCCTTTGATGAAGAAGCCGTCAATCAGCATCTGACCCAAACAGAAAAGGAAACAATGCCATGCGGCTGTCCGTCATCCCATATCCAAATTTTTGATAAACCTTCGGCCTGCGAAATGGCCAATAAGCCGAAGCATTTTGAAAATGTTCAGGAAGAATCCGCCCTCACTCACTGGCCGATTCAGATCAAACTGATACCGGCGTCCGCCCCGTTCCTGAAAGGCGCCGATCTGCTGGTTCTTGCGGACTGCACGGCCGTCGCCTTCCCCACCCTGCACCGTGACTTGATGAAAGGAAAAGTGGTAATGATGGGATGTCCGAAATTCGATGACGCCCATGAATATGTGCAAAAATTCGCCGACATTTTCAAAACCGCAGACATCAAAAGTGTTACGGTGGTTATTATGGAGGTGCCCTGCTGTTCTGGAATGCCCGTTATCGTTAAAAAAGGCATGGAGACGGCGAATAAAATCATCACCGTGAAGGAAATTGTGCTGAGTTTAAGGGGGAAGATATTGCGGCAATAGCATAAAACTCCGGTATCAACAGAACTGTTGACAGGGTTGTTGATAGGTCTGTTGATAACACCCCAAACCCAACAAACAACGCCACTTTTTAGCGGATTGCACAATGATTAAGCAACAAGAATATAATCAACAATTTTGAATTGTTACAATTCATATCATGTAAATCCAATGACTTATGTTCACGTAAATTGAAGTTATCAACCGTCAGAAAAATTACTTCAAAATACGCCAATAAAAGAACTACTTATGCGGACTGTTACGCTTTGTCTGAAAACGACTCCCCGGCGGATGCTGCGACTCCATGACTATTTCAATCAACCACCTCGCAACAAGCTGCGGAGAATTAACGAGCGTCCAGCAGCAGCGGGATTAAAGCCTTTCTTTAACTTTTTCCTGCAATACTCATTACAGACTGATTTATAACAGGTCTTTCCGCCGCCTCATCTGTTTCGCTTACTTAGGCTGATACTGGCTGGAAAGGCGGAATTTGAAACGCTTCATCGAAAAAAACGAACAAAACCACCCCACGATAAAACCGGCCACGACATCCATCATATAATGCTGTTTGATCAATACCACGGATACGCCGACAATCAACGCCATGATCATCGTGATCCAGCCGATGATCCGCCCCCTGCGCATACAGAAAAAAGCGGAGAAAAAAGACGCGGACAGGTGCATGGACGGGAACAAATTATAAGGCTGATCAATCCAGAAATAAAAACGAACGGTTTCCGTTATCCAGTCATTAGCCATGGTCATCTCCGGTCGGAAATCCATCCGCACCGGAAAGATCAGAAAAATGGCGAAACAGAAAAGGGTCATACTGAAAAATCGGATGCACATATCCCAGAAATCCGGCATATTATCGATAATCAGAAACATGATCGCAACCAGAAGGAAGACAAACGAATAACCGATGATCATGGAGGGGACAAAAGGGATATCCTTTTCAAACCAGAGGGAAACATCGTAGTAATGTTCCCGACAGCCGTTAAGCCGGTTGATGCCGAGATATCCAGCCGTGTAAAACGACACCAGCAGGATCAGGAACAGGGTTTTCAGCGGAACCGAGTATGGTTGTTCCGACATGCATCACTCCTTGTCGATACCGGATCAATGATGCTGATTGATCCGAAACATTCGGGTTCAATCGCGAGGAATGAACCCTCTTATTTTTGCGGCCCTCACCCGCCCGCGGACAACAGATTTTCACCTTCCGGCGACGCTTTTTCCTTTCTTCTCATTTTTCCGCCTGATTTTCTACTTTTTTTGTGCGGACTTTCCGCCTCTGACATGCAGGGCGTGACCACATCTGGAGACCGCAGGACCGAATCACCCGCCTCGCAGCAAGCTGCGGAGAATTAACGCGCGTCCAGCAGCGGCAGGATTAAAACATTGACTTTGATCTCTGATCCGATATAATCCGGCCTCACCCGAACGGAGGTTGTTATGCTGTCTTTTAAAAATATATTGTATGCGATCAATCTGGACGATGACCGGATTACATCCGTCTTTTACGCGCTGGAATTCGCGCAATTGTTTCAAAGTCGGCTGCACATCCTTTATATCAACGATCCGCAGGCGGGCTATCGTCACCCGACGGACCGGGAAGACACTGTCGCCCTGAAGGTGAAGGAAACCGTGCCGGCATCCTTATTGGAAAACATGGACATCGTTTACGCCAGCTCCAAAGGAAATGCGGCAAAGGAAATCGTCCGTTACACGCGGGAACATCAGATTGATCTGATCATGGTCGGACATAAACACCGCAGCAAGCTCTATTCCTTGATGGCTGACAGCACCGATGTCAACATTATTGATGCCGTGCTGCTGCCTGTTTTCGTCATTCCGGAAAACTGATTTTATCTTTAATTGCCGCGGGAATCCGTCTGTCCGCTGATGGATACACCGATGGATAAAATAAATACAGGAAATCATTATGGATATATTAAATAAAATCTATCTGGGAAATACCTTGCAAAACTGGCTTGTGGCCGTCTGTATTCTGCTGGCTGTTTTTACCGCGCTGAAGATTATCCAGCGAGTGGTCATTTCCAGACTCTCCAGGCTGGCGGCAAAAACGGATAATCAAATAGACGATCTTCTGGTCTGCATGCTCAGGCAGACAAAATTGATCATCCTGCTGATGGCTTCCGCCTACGTGGCCTCCTATGCGATTACGCTAAAACCGTCCCTTGTGTCCATGTCGCACAAGGCCGTCATTCTGATTCTGATCGTGCAGGCGGGTCTGTGGGCCAGCGCGGCCATTTCCTTCTGGCTTGGCCTGACCATCGAAAAGCGGATGGAGAAGGACGCCTCCAGTGCAACCACCATTGGTTTGCTGGGTTTTGTGGCACGCCTGATTCTATGGGTGATTGTCCTGTTACTCATCCTGGATAATCTGGGCGTCAACATCACCGGTCTGGTTGCGGGACTTGGCATCGGCGGCATTGCGGTGGCTCTGGCCGTACAGAATATCCTGGGGGATCTGCTGGCTTCGCTGTCCATCGTTCTGGACAAGCCTTTTGTCATCGGTGATTTTATCGTTGTGGATTCGCTGTCCGGAACCGTGGAACATATCGGCTTGAAAACCACGCGCATCCGCAGCCTGAGCGGCGAACAACTGATCTTTGCCAATAACGATCTTTTGAAGAGCCGCATCCGCAATTACAAGCGCATGTCGGAGCGCCGTGCGGTTTTCAGCTTCGGCGTTGTCTATCAGACCCCGCTTGAAAAACTCAAATTGATCAAGGAAATCGTGCGCAACATCATTGAAAAAGCGCCAAATACCCGATTCGATCGCGTTCATTTCAAGGAATACGGCGATTCGTCGCTTAATTTTGAAGTTGTTTATTTCATGACACAGCCGGATATGGGTCTGTATATGGATATTCAGGAAACGATCAATCTGGAAATCTTCCGCCGCTTCCAGGAAGAAGGCATTGAATTTGCGTATCCAACCAGGACGGTCTATATTCAAAATCAGGTTGAGGGAGTAAAGTAAAGCCAGGTGAAAAAATATTTCATCATTTCGTGTTTCGCGATATTTTTTTCACTCGCCGCGCCTGCCGCCTGCCTGGCTTCGGACAGCTCGAGTCATCTGGGAGCCCTGCTGCCGCTTTGGTCGATTCTTCCCTTTGCCGGGATTCTGCTCTCCATCGCGCTGATGCCTCTGTTGATTCCTCATTTCTGGCATGACCATTTTCCCAAAGTCTCCATCTTCTGGGCGCTGGTTTTTGCCCTGCCTTTTTTATATTTTTTCCAGGAAACAGCGGTTCATGAAATTGCCCATATTATCATCATCGATTATATTCCTTTCATCCTGCTGCTGTGGGCGCTTTATACCATTTCGGGCGGAATTTACGTCAAGGGATCCTTAAAAGGCACACCCGCCGTCAATGTCGTCATTCTGCTCATCGGCACCAGCCTGGCCTCCGTAATCGGCACAACCGGAGCTTCCATGCTGCTGATCCGCCCCATCCTGCGCTCCAACGCCTGGCGTGTTCATAAGGTCCACACGATTGTCTTTTTTATTTTTCTGGTCGGCAATATCGGCGGGGCGCTTACACCACTGGGCGATCCGCCCCTTTTTCTGGGTTTTCTGCACGGCGTCCCCTTTTTCTGGACCATGCACATCCTGCCGGAAATGGCGTTTGCCAGTGTCGTCCTTCTGACGCTTTATTTCATTCTGGATTCTTATTACTATAAAAAGGAAAATAAAACCGACGCGCCGGATACCGAACCGGAACCTTTAAGCATCGCCGGATCTTATAACTTTCTATTTCTGGCGGGCGTTATCGCCGCTGTTCTGTTTTCCGGAACGGTTAAACTGGGGGAAGTTAATATTCTCGGCATCCATCAAACCATCGAAAATTTAGCCAAAGACGCCATCCTGATCGCGATGACGGCCTTGTCGCTGATCTTCACCAAACCGGATGTCCGCAAAGGCAATGATTTCGGCTGGGCGCCAATCCTGGAGGTTGCCTACCTTTTTGCCGGCATCTTTATCACCATCATTCCGGCGCTGGCCATTCTGAAAGCGGGGGAACAGGGCGCGCTGTCCTGGTTGATTCAATCCATCCATACACCGGCTCATTATTTCTGGGCTGTCGGATCGCTGTCGAGTTTCCTGGACAATGCACCGACCTATCTAACCTTTTTCAACAGCGCGCTGGGCAAGTTCTATCCGGGCATTCCCGAAGCGCAGGGGGTTGCCGCCCTGATCGTTGAAAAAATCCCCTATCTGACCGCCATCTCCGCCGGCGCCGTTTTTATGGGCGCCAATACCTACATCGGCAACGCTCCTAATTTTATGGTCAAGTCGATAGCCGAGGAAGCGGGCGTCAAAATGCCAAGCTTCTTCGGCTATATGTTTAAATATTCCATTCCCATTCTGGTTGTTTTGTTCATTCTGATCACTTTTATTTTTTTCTAACATTAGAGAGATTCCGGCTTTCAGCTGGTTCAATCATTTTGATTGAACCAGCGATTTGACACTTTTGTTCTCGGTCCCAAACGCCGGCTTGGGAAAGCCCTTGCCCTGGAAGCTCAAGCTTCCCATCGTCCACCTTTTACCCGAAGTTCTTGCCTGCTACATCTACAACTGTCATAACCTTTCAGGTCACGCGTGCCCGAGGTTTTCTGTCGGGCATCCAGTCCGTAGGGTGTGCAAACTTTTTTGTTTGCGCACCAATTGTGCATCGTTAACTTCATCATCGTCCCCGGTCGCCTCCGGGAAGACGAAATCATTTTTTTCCGCGTGCGCATGATGAAGCCATGCGCACCCTTCTACAAGCTGGCACTTCGCTCTAACGCAAAACGAATCACATCCTGGCTAAGCCAG
>CAYOPU010000065.1:0-11060 GCA_964405915.1 uncultured Smithella sp.
CGGCCTGTCACGCCGGAGGGCAGGGGTTCAAGTCCCCTTGGCCCCGCCAGAAAATCGAAGGGAGTCAGCTTAATTGCGGCTCCCTTTTTTTGTCTGATGCGAGATGGGGATATGGGTGATTGACATAATCTCCCGAGCATGTTTAATCACTGAGGCAAAGATGACAAAGAACTACGGTGGTGAAAAAAAGTGGATTATGAAGGATTGATTATACGTCCGCCCAGTGAAGCGTATAGTCTGCTGTTGCAGGTTACGGTCGGATGCTCGCACAATCGGTGCGCTTTCTGCGGCGCCTACCGGCAAAAGAAATTTAACATTAAACCTCTGGAACGGATAGAGAAGGATCTGCGGGAAGCCGCAACCTGCGGATATATCGAAAAGCTTTTCCTGTGCGATGGCGATGCGATCATTATTCCGCAAGTCAGGCTGGAAGAAATATTTTTCCTGGTCAAGCGCTATCTTCCAACGCTTCAACGAATCGGCAGCTACGCCAACACCAAAAGCGTCTTGAGAAAATCTGTGGCTGATCTGAAAAAACTCAAAGATCTGGGTTTGAAAATTATTTATCTTGGGGTCGAAACCGGAAATGCCGAACTGCTCAAAAAGATCGATAAGGGCGCTACCCGCGAGCAGATGGCGGAAGCGGCACGAAGGATTAAAGAAGCAGGCATCGAACTTTCAGCAACGGTGCTTCTGGGGATAGGCGGCATTGAAAAAAGCATTGCGCACGCCATGGATACGGCAAGCCTTTTGACGGACATGGACCCAGATTATGTGGGCGCTCTGACGGTCATGCTCGTGCCGCAGACACCCCTTTATGATGACTACATGGCCGGACGTTTTGTCTTGCCCGACAAAATGGGATTTATCCGGGAACTGTATTTGATGATTGCCCATGCGAATTTTACAGATTGTTATTTCACATCCAATCACGCATCCAACTATCTGCCGATCAAAGCGCGTTTGCCGGTACAGAAAGAAAACATTCTGGAGATGATCGGTTCTGTGATTGAAGAAAACGATCTGAGCAGAATGCGGCCCGAGTATTTGAGGGGCCTTTGAGTTCATAAGAAATTAAAACGAATATGAAAAAAATATCTGATCTGTTTTTCTGGCATAAAAAGGAACATGTCCACCGCGAAATCTTTGCGATCCTGGCTAAAGCGCAAAAAGACGGCGTTCTGGATGATGCCTCACGGAAGATGATCGAAAATATTCTGGATTTTACAGCCATTCTGGTTCGTGAAATTATGACTCCCCGGACGGATATTATTGCTGTCAGCGGCGACGATCATCTGGAAGAAATTATTCAGGTGTTTACCGATTCTCATTATACGCGTATTCCCGTATATCGGGGGTCCGTTGACAATATCATCGGCATTTTGAATGTTCGAGATCTGTTGAAGGCGTGTTCAAAGAACCGTGCGAACGCCGATATTCTTGCCCACTTGACCAAGCCCTATTATATTCCCGAAACGAAAAACGCTCATTTATTGTTTGATGAGTTTAAAAATAACAAAAAGCATATCGCCATTGTTATTGACGAATATGGCGGTACGTCCGGCCTGATCACCCTTGAAGATTTACTGGAAGAAATCGTCGGTGATATTCGCGATGAATATGAACAAAGTACGGATTCCGAAGAGATGATCCAGACGGTTGATGGCGCCATTGTTGCCGACGGCCGCACCGAAATTGAAAAAATTGAAGAGCGTCTGGAGATGAACCTGCAAAGAGGCCGCTATGAAACGGTTAGCGGCCTTATTTTAAATGCCATTCGGCGAATTCCTCATTCGGGTGAAAATTTTCAAATTGAAGGAATGGATATCACCATCGAAAACGCTGATGAACGCAGCATTAAAAAAGTGAGATTAAAAAGATTGGATAGCGAAAGTTTCAATGAAGCATAACGAGTTGGCAGGAATGCCTGATACATCAAAAATGATCAGCCGCGATCGTGTGTTTTTTGCATTGCTCAGCGGGATCATGCTGTTTTTGTCTTTTCCAAAATTCGGTTTGGGATTCATCTCCTGGGTTGCCTTTGTCCCCCTGTTTATTTCTTTGCGCGGTGTGACATCCTTGAGGAGGGCGCTGCTTTTGGGATGGATTGCCGGACTGACCGCCTGCATAGGAATTATCTACTGGATTACATATGTCGTTGTCAATTACGGTAACCTGCCCATAGTTCTGGGCGTCGCGATTATGCTGCTTCTGGCTTGTTATTTGAGCCTTTATGTCGCTTTATTCGCATCAGGACTGGTTTGTTTGCGGGGGAAGGCGCCTTTGTTTCTGGTTGCTCCCTTTTTATGGATCTGCCTGGAATATATCAAATCGCATTTATTTACGGGGTTTCCCTGGGAAAATCTGGGCTATTCCCAGTTCAATAATCTATTTTTTATTCAGATTGCGGATATTGCCGGTGTTTATGGATTATCTTTCCTCATCCTTCTTTTAAACGTCGCTTTTTATAAAATCATTGCGGAGAGATCAAAGAAATCCTTTGCTTTGGCTGTTCTCGTGTTCATGATCTGGTCAGGGGTTTACGCTTATGGCGTCATGCGCATCAATCAAATCGATCAAGCATTGAAAGACGCCCCGAAAATGGAGGTGTCTCTGATTCAGGGAAATATCGATCAGTCGATTAAATGGAATGAAAAATTTCAGAAAGAAACCTTGAATATCTATGAGGAACTATCTTTACGTCACGCGATGGCGGATGAAGGCTTGATTGTCTGGCCGGAAACCGCGGCGCCTTTTAATTTTCAGGATAAAAACGATTCGCAACGCAGGGTAAGTGAAGTGCCTATCAAAACGAACAGCTGGTTTGTATTCGGTTCCGTCAGCTATACGGACGGTGGTAAAAACACTGATTATTTCAACAGCGCCTATCTGTTATCCCCCCGGGGCGATATTGCAGGCAAGTATGATAAAGTGCATCTTGTGCCTTATGGCGAATATGTGCCACTGAGAACGCTGTTCCCTTTTATCAGCAAGTTGACGGAAGGAACCGGCGATTTTGCCGAAGGGAAGGGGTTCTATCCCCTGGACATGGGCGGAAGAAAAATCGGTATGCTGATTTGTTACGAAGGCATCCTGCCCGAAGCAGGCCGACTGTATAAAAACGCCGCCACTGAATTATTGGTGAATATTACCAATGATGCCTGGTTCGGCGCAACATCGGCGCCCTATCAACACCTGTCCATGTCGATTTTCAGAGCGGTGGAGACACGCCTTTATCTGGTGCGGGCCGCCAACACCGGTATTTCGGCAATCGTTGATCCGACGGGAAAAATTACTGCGAAAACCGAAATATTTACAAAAGGCGAAATTCATGGCAAAATCAATTTCATTGACGTACAGACTATTTACGCGCGGTATGGCGATGTGCTCGTGTGGGTCGGCTTTATCGTCTTAACCGTTTTATGCTTGTGGCGATTAAAAGGGAGGAAACAATGTCAGTAGAAAACTTACAGGAAACCATTTTTGATTTGAAAAAAAGAATTTCATATATCGGAGAATGTCTTTGACGTCGGAGAACTGGAACTAAAAGTTAAAGATCTGGAAGTGTTATCCACGAAGAAAGATTTCTGGGACGATCAGGATAAAGCTCGCGCCATTCTGCAGAAGAAAACAAAATTATCCAACTCTCTGGATCATTGGAAAAAATTTCAGAGTCAGATTAGAGATGCTGAAAATCTGTCAGCTATTGCCTCTGAAGAAAATGACGAACAGGTTCTGCTGGATCTGTCCTTGGAACTGGAACAGTTGTCTTCCGACGTCAGGCTCGAAGAGCTAAAAATGATGCTTTCGAGCGATCAAGACCCGATGAATGCGATTATGTCCATTCATGCGGGCGCGGGGGGGACGGAAGCGCAGGACTGGGTGGAGATGCTGATGCGCATGTATCTGCGCTGGGCTGAAAAAAGAGATTTTAAAATACATATTATTGATTACCTGCCGGGGGATGAAGCAGGCGTCAAAAGCGTATCTTTTACCCTTGAAGGTGAATATGCCTATGGCTACGCCAAAGCCGAGATCGGAATTCACCGTCTTGTCCGCATTTCTCCTTTTGATGCGGGAGGCAGGCGTCATACATCCTTTGCATCCGTCTTTGTCTATCCCGAAGTTGATGATGAGATTAAAATAGAAATCGATGAAGACGATTTAAGAATCGATACGTTCCGCTCAGGCGGCAAGGGTGGACAGCATGTCAACAAAACGGATTCCGCCGTTCGCATCACCCATTTGCCGACGAACATCGTTGTGCAGTGCCAGAATGAAAGATCGCAGCACAAAAATAAGGCCATGGCGATGAAATATCTTAAATCCCGTCTCTATGAAAGAGAACTTCAACAGAAAAATGAAAAGCTTGATGAAGAAAATAAGCAAAAAAAAGATATTGCATGGGGCAGCCAGATTCGTTCCTATGTTTTACACCCTTATAAAATGGTGAAGGATCACCGAACGAATCTGGAAATCGGCAATGCGCAAAAAGTGCTGGATGGGGATATTGATAATTTCATACAGACCTACCTGATGATGGGCGAAGCACCGGAAGCAAATGCGTCGCGAACTGACTAGATAAATATTAGATAATACACAATAATGTCGATATTGTTTGGGCATATCGATAAAATGTGTTATAACGCTTTCAAAATATGCCAAAATCAGGCATGACGGTGTTTTGTGGCGACTTAAAATTTGGATTAGCCCCAAAGAAGTGCTGCTGTTTCGTAAACGCAAAATAATTCAGGAGATACGATACATGTTAAAATACAAAAAATACGCTTCATCATTTTGCCTTATATTGTTTTTAAGTTTGGCTATTTTGTTGTTTACCGGTTTTAAAGTGTGTGCGGAAAGTACGGATCACAATGTCTTGTCGGGAAGTCTCCCGGCTGAGAAAACGCAAGCCAAAAAACAAAATTATGCCGTAGCGGACAAAGCCACCAAGACTGCAAAAACTATCCTGCCTGGCAAAGGAAAAGAAACTTCAACCGATGCAGATGATGACGATGAAAAAATACCGGTTGATGAAGAACAGGATTTAATGGAAAATGCTCTTGAAATACTGGAGGTTGCGGACGCTTACTGGAAAAGCGGCGATCTCGAAAATACCTTAAATGAGCTGGATAAAGCCTATGCGTTGCTTCTGGATACGAATGGCGAGGCGGAGATTTCCAGACAGAAGGATGATTTACGTCTTTTAATTTCCCGTCGCCTCCTCGCGGTTTATTCTTCCAAGCAAACAAAGACCAATGGCAAGGCCAGCGAAATTCCACTTTTAATGAATGCGGATGTGGAAAAGGAGATTCGTTCATTTCAAGGTTATGAAAGAGAATTTTTCATGTCATCCTATGAACGCTCCGGAATGTTCAAGGACATCATTGTCGGCGAGTTAAAAAAAGCCGGAGTTCCCGAGGAATTCTTCTGGCTGCCACTGGTGGAAAGCGGATTTAAGGTGAGCGCTTATTCTCGCGCGAGAGCCTTAGGCTTATGGCAGTTTATTCCGTCAACAGGGTACAAATTCGGTTTAACACGTGACGAATGGATGGACGAACGGATGGATGTTTTAAAATCCACGCACGCAGCTATTGCATATTTAAAAGAACTGCACGGCATGTTTGGCGACTGGCTCACGGTGCTTGCGGCCTATAATTGCGGTGAGGGCAGGGTTCTGCGCGTGATCTCCAGACAGCACATCAGCTACTTTGATCATTTCTGGGACCTTTATTCAAAATTACCCAATGAGACGGCGCGCTACGTTCCCCGTTTTCTCGCAACACTCCACATTGTTAAAAATCCAGAAAAGTATGGTTTTAATTTGCCAAAACCGAAAGAGTCTTTGCTGAATTATGAAACGGCCAAGGTCAATAAGATGATGAAACTGTCGGATGTGGCCTCGAAGATGGAGGTACCCGAAGAGACCCTGTGCATTTTAAATGCCGAACTCAGGTCCAAAATGACGCCTGATCGGGAATACGCCATAAAAATTCCTCAGGAGTCACTTGAAAAATTCAATCTGGTTTACAATGATATCCCCGCAGCGGAAAAGCCAAATGTTAGGTTCAGCAGCGCCAGTAGCAGTAACAGTATCAGAAATACCAGCAGCAGCGGACGTCCTTCTTATATCCGGCACCGCGTTCGGCCCGGTGAGACAGTGGCGTCCATTGCTAAACGATATCGCGTATCCAAGCAAACCATTTATAAATCAAATCGCATTAACAAAAAGCAGAGATTAGCGAAAGGCCGCATCATCCAAATCCCTATTAATCGTGTAGAAACCGCAAGCGTGAAGGAAAAATCCGCCGGGAAAAATAAAGGACGCAATACGGCCGGCATGGTAAAGATCTATAAAGTAAAAAAAGGGGATTCTTTGGCGGGTATTGCCAATCGATTCAATGTTTCGATAGACCGACTTAAGAAAGCAAATAATTTAAAAATAAATAAGATTCAAGCCGGACGGAGACTGAAGGTTCCCTGCGATGAAATGGGAAGTGCCGACGATGACAACCGGGAAAAAGTAATTCGTCCGGCAAAATCTCCGTCCAAAACCTTGGTCGCTAAAACATTGACCACGGAGGATGTTGCGCAGTTGGGAACGAATAGACATATTGTCACCAAAGGTGAAAATTTGGCCATGATTGCCAGAAAATACAAAACGGAATCGGCCAGATTAAAACAATTGAATAATCTGACCGGTGCTGATGCCATTGCGCCGGGACAGGTACTTGTTGTTAAGCAATAACCTTTTCAAAACATTCAAAGACTATCCGACTGCGTTAATAAGCGAAAAAGTTCTTTTTCTTTCTTCTTCATTCGCAGGGCATCTGCCTTCGAAGTGTTTTCATGGTTATAACCTGTTAAATGCAGCAGGCCATGAATGATTAAAAAAATTATTTCCTCATCAAAACGGATGTTGCCTTTATCCGCATCGCGGCGCGCGGTATCAACCGAGATGACGACATCGCCCAGCATATCGGGGTTAATGTTGCAGAATTCTCCTTCCTGCAGAGGGAAAGAAATAACATTAGTGGATCGGTCTCTGGAAAGATATTGTTTGTTGAGTCGTTGAATGGTTTCGTCATCGACAAACGCGATACTGATTTCCATATTTGCGCAATCGAGCAGCTTCAGGAGCTTCGTCACTTCCGCGCGGATTTCTCGTTTATCAATTTTAATTCGTTTCTGCTGATTTTCTATTTGTATTTTCATTGGACTCTTTTTTGCTGTTGGTCTCCTTCGGAGACGCCTCGGGATAATCAACGCGATGATGGAAGATGCCCATTAAAATCCGTGTGAATGTTTCCCCAATGGTGTTGAGGTTCTTCAGCGTCAATTCACAATCGTCCAGTTGACCATCCGCATATATCCGTTCAATCCGTTCGCGCACCAGCGAACGGATTCTGGCCGGCGTCGGATTCGAAAGCGTGCGTGAGGAGGCCTCGATGACGTCGGCCAGCATGACCAGTCCGGCTTCTTTGGTTTGGGGCTTAGGGCCCGGATAACGGAAGTCGCTTTCCGTCAGGGAACGAATTGATTCGTCTTTATCTTTCTTGGCTTTATCAAAAAAATAACTGACGAGACTGGTTCCGTGATGTTCACGGATAACGTTGATAATCGGTTGACCCAGTTTAACCTGTGACGCCAGTTCGCATCCTTCCTTGACATGGGAAATGATAATCAGTGAGCTCATTTTCGGAGAAAGCTTGTCATGGCGATTATCGTATCCGGGTTGATTTTCAATATAGTAATGAGGTTTGGCCAGTTTGCCGATATCATGGTAATAGGCGCTGACCTTGGCCAGCAATGAATTCGCTCCAATGGCTTCCGCCGCGGTTTCCACCAGTGAGGCGACGATAATGCTGTGGTGATAAGTGCCAGGCGCTTCGATAATCATTCTTTGAAAAAGCGGTTGATTGAGATTGGCCAGCTCCAGCAGCTTGATGTAGGTGATAAACCCGAAAAGGCTTTCAAAAACAGGCGTGATGCCCGCAACCAGAACGCCGGTGATAATGCCGCCCAGAAAACCCATGGATAAACTGATCAGTAAGTCATTCAGGGTATTGAGCAACTGGCCGGTTAGCAGATTTAGACAAAGAATGGCGGCCATATTGATGACAGCCAGGAAAATACCAACCTTCAAAAAAGTGGACCGCTGACGGCTGTTGACGATATGATAAGAAGCGGCAACGGATCCCAGAAATGAAAAAAGCGGGAAAATAATTTTTTCATCAAAAAGCAGACCGATGAGAAATGACGTCAGGATACTCATAATCATCGCCACGTTGCGATTAACCAGTACGGCGATGATCATGGCGCCGCAGGCAAAGGGTATTGCAAAATAGCAGGCGTCAATCGGGATAAAAGAAAAAGCCCGGTTGACGGCGACAGCAATGAAGATGCCCGCTTTGACTAGGAATATCTGCAATACGGCGACAATAGCAAAAACGAGAAAGTCCACATTGGAACGGGCGGATGTTTGCAACCAGTTTCGGGTCCGCCAGAAATATAAAAGCAGCGTCATAAACAGGGAAATGCAGAATATCCCCAGGATAACCATCAGGCTGGAGATTTTATTCGCTGCCGCGGTTTTGTGAAACGCATCCAGTTTGGCCAGCTCCAGATATCCGATTTTATCACCTTCGCGAACGATCATCTCATTTTTCTGCACCTGGAAATAAACCGGTTTAACATCCTGAGCCGCCGATAATATTTTCCTGTGGGTCGCTTCAGGATTAAAGGTGAGGTTGGGTTCGATGAGTTTTTTGACAAGCGAAAAAGAAGAATGTCGGGCATGGGGATGATCGCCTTTAAAGACAGCCTTTATTTTTCCGGATAATGCCGGATCAATATCTTTGATGTTCAGAATAGAGGATACATCCTTGATATTTTCTTCTACTTGGGTAATGCCATTAACGACGGTGATGCCTTTTTGACCTTCGCTGTTTTTAAAAGCACTCCGCGTGACAAGCGTATTTTCGTAGAAGGATGATATGACTTTGGTGAGTTTTTGGACAAGGTCATCGGAAAAGTTATTTGCGGCCAGGAAAGCGTATTCTTCGGGCGTCAGAGAAATAGCCAGGGCTTGCTCCAGCAGGGCTTTGCGCCGTCCGTCTTTCTGTTCCCCGGAAACAAGGATGAAAGCGTTTTTGATTTTTGTTTTGAGGGTAATGGCCATTTCAGCGTCATAATCATAAATCGGCCGCGTATTTGCCGATGCTTCATTTCTTCGTAGCCGGGTGGAATTGATGTCTTCGACTAGAAAATTCCGATCCGCTTTGAGGTTGTCCTGAGCAATCATGCCATGCTGGTATTTCGGCATTGAATCATAGAGGGTTGGCGTCAGAATCAGCGTTAATGAGATGCTCAAAATAATGGCAATCGCCCAGCGCTGAAAAAAAATGTTATTCAGAAACTGGAAAGAAGTTTTATGCTTTTCTTGCCAGTTTCGAAAGGTTGAAAATATCTTTTCCGATGTCGAATCTAAAAAATTCATATATTTGAATTTTTCCTCTTGTCCCAGGACGCATAAGCGGAAATGACATCGGCGACCAGGGGATGCCGCACAACATCCACTTGCGAAAAATGAACCACGCGAATCGCGTCGATCTTTTTCAGAATTTTTTCCGCTTCAATCAAACCGGATGATTTTTCAGCAGGCAGATCAATCTGCGTGATGTCGCCTGTGACAACCGCTTTTGAATTAAATCCCAGACGCGTGAGAAACATTTTCATTTGCTCGGATGTTGTGTTTTGCGCTTCATCCAGGATGATGAAGGAATCGTTCAGCGTCCGTCCGCGCATGAATGCCAGCGGTGCGACTTCAATCAGGCCCTTATTGATGAGAACGCTTGCTTTTTCCATATCGACCATGTCATAGAGCGCGTCATATAAAGGGCGCAGATACGGATTGACTTTTTCGGCCAGATCTCCCGGCAAAAAGCCCAGGCGCTCACCCGCTTCCACAGCGGGCCTGGTCAAAATAATGCGCTGCACTTTCTTTTCGAGTAAATGTGACACAGCCATTGCCATGGCCAGATAGGTTTTACCGGTGCCGGCAGGTCCGATGGCCAGGACCATGTCGGCGTTTCTCATGGCATCAATATAGTGACGCTGGGCAATGCTTTTGGGTGTGATGATGCGCTTTTTGGACGATATGAAAACCGTGTCCAGAAAGACACGGGCTAAATCGAAATGAATATCTTCACTGAGAATTCGATGAGCGTAATCTATGTCGGAAAAGTGAATATGCCATCCTTTCTCCATGATGGCATATAACTGTTTGATGAGAAGCGTAATCTTCAAGACGGCGGCTTCATTTCCCGTGATCGAAAGATGGTTTCCCCAAGGCTTAATGTTGACCTGCTCCAGCTTTTCCATGAGTTTCAGGTGTTTATCGTGTTCACCGCAGAGATTCTTCAATAAATTCTGATCATTGAAAGTTATCTTTTCCGCTTGGATATTTTTAGCTGCTTTCATCAAAAAGGTTCAACCTTTAAAATATTAATCTTAACCACACATTGCCGTTATTTGCCTCGGTTTCTAGCATTATGATTCGTCCAATGCAATTGAATTTAAACCTGCAAAAACAGGTGCGCAAAGACCTTGGCATTGCCTGACATATTGTCAATCGGGCAGTTTTCATCCGGTTGATGGGCATTCATATTAGTCTTAGACCAGACGGCTGCCGGATAGTCTCTTTTACGCAGGTAGGCGGCAACCGTTCCCGCACCGACCCCGCCAGCAAAAGCTTTCAGATGATAGACTTTCTCGATGGCCTGCCGCAGGGCGTCGACAACAGGAGCATTGGCAGGGGTAGGACGTGCAGGCTGCACATATTGTTCTTTTGAAATTTCAATTTCTACTGAAAATTTCTTTTCCACTTTTTTTGCAATCTTTTGAATCTTATTTAAGACCTCTTCCAGATCGTATTGAGGCAGGATGCGGCAATCCATGTAAAAGACGTCTTCACCGGGAATCGTATTGATATTGCCAACATTGGCCTCTTTCTTTGTTGGTTCAAATGTGCTGACGGGAGGATCAAAAAGCGGATCAAC
>CAYOPU010000066.1:0-11053 GCA_964405915.1 uncultured Smithella sp.
AATTAAAGAAAAAAGCCTTGGAATACACGCCGGAAAAAGCCGCCAAGATCAGCGGTATTCCCGCCGATACCATTCGCGAACTGGCTCGCACGATGGCTTCCATCAAGCCGGCGATGCTCATGTACACGCTGGGCATTACCGAACACATCTGCGGCGTCAACAACGTGATGTCCTGCGCCAATCTCCAGATGATGCTGGGCAACGTCGGCGTTGACTGCGGCGGTGTCAACCCGCAGCGCGGTCAGAACAACGTTCAGGGCGCCTGCGACATGGGCGCACTGCCCAATGTTTTCCCCGGCTATCAGCAGGTGGCCAATGCGGACGCCCGGGCGAAATTCGAAAAGGCCTGGAACGTCAAATCGCTTCCGGACAAACCCGGCATGATGATGCCGACGATGATGAAAAATCTGACCACCGGAAAAGTCAAAGCCTTTTATGTTTTCGGTGAGAACCTGGCCAACACCGAACCGGATATTAAGCATGTTGAACATGAACTGCAATCAGCGGAGTTCCTGGTCTGCCAGGATATTTTCCCCACGGAAACAACACGCTTTGCTCATGTCATACTTCCGGCTGCCGCCTGGAGCGAAAATGACGGTACCTTCGCCAGTTCCGAGAGGCGCGTCAACCGCGTGCGCACGGCCAAAGTGCCCCCGGGCGATGCCAAACCCAACTGGTGGATATTCAAAGAAATTGCCAAGCGTTTCGGTCACGAGTGGACGTCCAACAGCGCTCAGGAAATCTGGGATAACGAAGTATCCGTGCTGGCTCCGTCGATGGCGGGGATCAAATATGCCCGTCTGGAAGATGACGGACTTCAGTGGCCATGCCCCAATGCAGACCATCCGGGCACCCCGACGCTGCACAGAGGCGGAAAATTCACCCGCGGTCTGGGTATGCTCAAAGCCATCGACTATATCCCGCCCGCGGAAGTTCCGGATAAGGAATATCCGTTCGTGCTCTCCACCGGAAGACGTCTGTATCACTACCACACGCGGACGCAAACCGGTCGTTGCGAAGGTATCAATGACCTTCTTGGTGAGGAAACAGCCGACATCTCCCTGGCCGATGCCGAGGCCAAGGGCATTGTTGACGGTGAGAAAATTTCCGTAAAATCCCGCCGCGGCAAGGTCGAGGTCAAAGCCAGGATCACCGAAGAAGTTCCGCAAGGACTTGTCTGGATGGCTTTCCATTTCCGTGAAAATTGCGCCAACTGGCTGACCAATCCGGTGTATGATCCTGTTACCCAGACGGCGGAATACAAGGCCTGTGCGGTAAAAATTGAGAAATTGAAATAAAAAAATAAAAAGTTTCCCGTTTTTTATCAAGGGGGAAGCTTTTTTGTAACGACATATGTTATTTGTAACATAATTGAAAAAATGATAAGGATATTCACCATGAAAATTATACGGTTTGTTGTTGCAGTTGGTTTGATTGTTTTCCTGTCATTTTTCACTTTACAGGGGCTTTCGTTTGGCCGGGAACTTTTTATTTTTGCCGGTGCGGCAAGCAAACCACCAACGGAGGCAGCGGCTAAAGCTTTCGAGCAAAAGACGGGTGTGAAGGTTAACCTTACATTCGGGGGATCAGGTTTCGTTCTTTCCCAGATGGCCCTTGCGAAAAAGGGTGATCTCTATTTCCCTGGGTCGTCCGATTACATGGAAATCGCCAAGAATAAGGGGTTCGTATTTCCGGAATCGGAAAAGAATGTAGTCTATCTTGTCCCGGCAATTAACGTGCAGAAGGGTAATCCAAAAGGTATCAAATCGTTGAAAGACCTCATTAACCCGGGACTTCGAGTTGCTATTGCGAATCCCGAGGGCGTCTGCGTCGGGCTTTATGCCGTGGAGATTATAGAAAATAACTATACCGCGAAAGAAAAAGCTCAGTTTAAAAAGAACCTTGTTAATTATACGGAAAGCTGCGAGAAAACAGCCACTGCTATTTCTTTGAAAGCTGCTGATGCAGTTATCGGATGGGAAGTTTTTCAGTATTGGGATCCTGAACGTATAGAGACAATCCCTCTCAAGAAAAATGAAATAGCACGCATCGGCTATATCCCTATTGCAATATCTAAGTTCACTACCAACAAAGATCTTGCCCAAAAATTCATAGACTTTATCCTTTCCGGCGAAGGCAAAATCTTTTTTAAAAAATATCATTACTTCATGAGCGCTGAAGAAGCTATGGCATGGATTGGTGAAAAGAAGCCGATCGGCGGAGAGTACACAATCCCAAGGGAGTGGAAAGAAAAATGACCTTCAAGAGAATAACCATCGCGTTCGCGATTTCCGTTTTTTTTATATACGCTGTGCTTATCCTTTCCCTTTTCTATTTCTACCAGGGGCACCTCTTTATGAAGACGCTCTTTTCTGAAAGAACTCTCTTTTCTCTGCGTTTGAGCCTGATGACGGCCACGATTGCAACAGTTGTTTCCCTCTTTTTCGCAATTCCATCCGCGTATGCTCTTTCGAGGTATCAATTCCCCGGCAGGCAGATTATCGATACGCTATTGGAATTACCCATGATCGTCTCCCCTGTGGCTTTGGGTGCGATGATTCTTATTTTCTTCACCACGCCTGCCGGGCAATTGATCCAGGAGCGGGGGACATCGTTTGTTTTCACGATATACGGGATACTCCTTGCCCAATTCATCACGACGGTGGGTATTTCCATACGGTTTATAAAAGCGGTCTTCGACGAAATACCTAAAAAGTACGAGGAAGCAGCCTGGGTCCTCGGTTTATCGCCGGCAAAGACCTTCTTTAACGTTGTTCTCCCACTTGGTAAAAAGGGCATTATTGCATCTTCTGTTCTTACGTGGGCAAAGGCATTGGGTGAATTTGGCGCAACAATCACCATCGCAGGCTCAATGGCCATGAAGACAGAAACGCTTCCCATTGCGATATTCATGAGGCTCTCCAGCGCGGACATAGAAGGAACGGCGGTTCTTGTCCTCATCTTGCTTGGCATCGGACTGGGGCTGCTGTATGGCGTGAGACTCTTTGTGGATAAAGACTGGATTTATAAAGTAGAATAAACTCAAACGAGAGAACCCAGACATGAGCATCACCGTTTCGTTAAAAAAGAAATTGAAATATTTTAATCTGAACATTTCATTTTCCTGCGCGAAAAAAAACATGGTGGTGATGATCGGACCCTCAGGCGGCGGCAAAACGACGATCATCCGCATGCTGGCGGGTCTGGAAAAACCGAAAGAAGGAAAGGTTGTTTTCGGCGATGAAGTCTGGTTTGATTCCCTGCGGCATATCAATGTTCCGCCGCAGAAACGTCGTTTGGGTTATGTTTTCCAGGACTATACGCTTTTCCCTCATTTGAATCTTTACGAGAATGCAACCTTTGCGGCTGTGGATAGAAAAGAAGTCGATGAACTTTTCGAGCTTTTCCAAATTGATCATTTGAAGAAACGAAAACCGAACATGGTTTCCGGCGGAGAACGCCAGCGTTGCGCCATCTGTCAGGCGTTGGCCAGACATCCTCGAATATTGCTTCTGGACGAACCATTTTCCGCGCTCGATGCCATCACGCGCCGCGGTCTGCGTCAAGAGTTGAAAAACCTGAAGAGCAGAATGTCTTTCCCGATTATTTACGTAACGCATGACATCTCAGAAGCTCTGTATCTGGCCGACGAACTTCTGCCGGTCGTGGAAGGTAAAATTGACAATCAGTGGCTGCAGCGCATGATCACCCGCGAACCGTCAACGGATGTTGCTCTGCGTGCCGCGCGTGAACCACGCTTATCATTAGTGTACTGAGTTTGGTTCAAAAAGAATATTAGCAATGAAGGAGCAAAATATGAACATCTGTACCTATTCCTATGAAGAGTATCTCCATCTGGTAAAATCCTTTCACGGCAATCTCGCGCCGGGTTTGATTATCGGCGGATTTATCGTCGATCTGGCGATGAAAAACCTGCCCGAAGGAGAATTTTTTGACACCGTCTGCGAAACACCGGTTTGTCTGCCGGATGCCGTACAGATTCTGACTCCCTGCACTATCGGCAACGGCTGGCTTTCCATTGTCAACTTCGGCCGGTTTGCAGTAACGCTGTATGAAAAATACACCGGTAAAGGCGTGCGTGTTTACCTGGACACAAAAAAACTGGAAGCGTGGCCGGAAATTCGTGATTGGTATCTGAAAAAGAAGAAAAAAAATGAACAGGACCCCGATGTGCTTTTAGCGCAGATAAAAGAAGCGGGGCACAAATTGCTGAGTGTGCAGAAGGTTCAGGTCGAACCGGAAAAAGTCCGCCGTAAAAAAATGGGGCCCGTTGGAATCTGTCCGGCCTGCGGCGAGGCCTATCCGGTCAATGACGGCGACCGATGCCGCGGCTGCCAGGGGGTCACCCCTTATTCGGAAGTGTCGGAGATAAAATGATAGATTAAAAAAGAGAAGGAATTTCCCGGATCGTCTTTTTGTGATCTTCAGGGCGCCGGGCATCGGGAAAAGAAGGTGATGGGTGTTCATGCCTGAAACAGGAATTGTTTTGAATCGTCTTTATGAACAACTCCGATCATCAGCGAAAGATCGCCGGGTGGCCGATCTGCGTATTGGCCTTGGTTATATCGGCGTCAGGCTGGATAGTGACGCTACGGGAATTGCCGCCGTTTTATATGACGCCCTGCCGCATGGGTGCACCGTTATGCCTGTCGCGGGAAGCTTTGCCGGTTCTCCCGCCGCGGAGGTTTTGAAATATCTTGTCAGCGGGAAAAATCCTCTCGAAGTCGCCATCGGACTGGCTTGCGCCAACGCCCTGATTCATGTGCCGGCGGGGGCCTTGGATGACCGGGAGGCGACAACTTACCTTGATCTGCAAAAGGGAGTAAAGGTCGCGATGGTCGGTCTGTTTTCGCCTCTGGTTGCCCGCATCAAGGCCACCGGCGCGGAGCTAACGATCATCGAAAAGAATCCTGAACGTCTGGATCTGCTTTCACCTGAGGAAAAACGACTCGCGCTTCAGGCGTGTGATGTCGCCATCATCACGGCGACAACGCTACTGAATAACACCTTTGAGGAAACGGTGGCTGCTTTGGGAGCGCCCCGTCTCACAGCCTTGATAGGACCATCCACGCCGCTTACACCGGAAATATTCCACGATACCCCCGTCACGCATCTGGGCGGCGCGGTTGTCACCGATCCCGCAAAGGTTTTACAGATTATCTCCGAAGCAGGCGGAACCCCGGCGCTTCGGCCTTATCTGCGGTTTGTGAATTTGACCTTATGAAAAAGTATTGATCTGATACGCGCAATTCAGGATTACAACCTTATTTCCAGGGAGCGCGGGTTCTTCTCGACAAACGGGGAACGACGATGAACGTAAATGAGATCATTGAAATCGCCAGGAAGAAATCAGAGGACAGTCTTAAAAAGATTAGTGACGATTTAGCGATTCCGTTTTTTAAAAGTAAGGGGCAGCCGATTTGGGACAAAACGCCGAAAAAAATTGTTGTTATCGGCAGTGGAATCGGCGGGATGTCTTCCGGAGCTCTCTTTGCCAAAATAGGTCATCAGGTGTCTGTTTTGGAAATGAATCAGGAACTCATCGGAGGGCATGGAAGATGCCTTACGGTTCAAGGAATGAGCTATTCAATGGGGCCGCAGTATGTTTGGGAATTCGGCGAAGGCAAGCTGGGGGACCGTTTTTTAAAGCACCTGGATATCAAAGATGCGAATCCTTTTCTTCCCATGCAGTCTGACGGTTTTGAAAGGTTTTTCATCGGGGGCAGGAAGGGCGCGGGCAATTATTTTACGGCAGATTTCAAGGTGCCTCTGGGATTGGATAATTTTCGCAATGCGTTAAAAGACCTGTTCCCGGAAGAAGGTGGTCGGCTGGATGTCTTATTTGATGAAATGATCTCTATCTATCATACGTATAAATCTTTTTTCAGAGAGAATTCCGCCACGGAAGGCCGGTTTTTACTCGCCACCAAATTTCTGGCGACAAGCACCATTCCTCTGTCCATGAAAGTGAAACTGGCCCATTGTTTGACCATCTCGGTTAAGGAGTTTTTCGATCAATTCCGCATCAATAATTTGCTTCGACGCATCCTGTACGGCCATGGCGGAATATTTGCGGAAAATGAATCGGAGATGTCTGCGATTGCCTACATTATTGGAACGGGAAATTATCATACCGGCGCCTGGTATCCAAAGAAAGGGTTTGCCCACTTTTTCGATTCATTATCGTCCGTAATCCGGGGGAATGGCGGTTCCGTAGAGACAGGAAAAAAGGCCGTCCGGTTGGAGACAAAAGACAACCATGTGACGGAAGTCATCTGCGAAGACGGTTCTTCTTACGCGTGCGATTTCGTATTCAGCGATATTTCTCCCCGTTTAACCCACGCCCTTTGGAGCCGGGGGACAGACGATTATGATTATACCCCGTCGCACAGCATTCCGACCTGCTGCATTGGCCTTGAAGGCGGTTTGCAATCCATTGCGGAGATGAAGGGGCGTAACTATTGGTGGCAGGACGGCAATGAGGTGGATTATAAGAATTGTGATATCACCGCTGCGCCGCAAATGCTTTTCATTGCATCGCCTTCCGCAAACGGCTTTGGAAAGGCCAAAGAGAACACGAACGATTCTCTGGTGGTCTTTTGTCCCGGCAATTACCGCCGGGAAAAGATGATTTACGAATCCGGAGCACAGGCCATTCAACAATTTAAAACGAAGCTGGCCGACGACATCGTGGATATTCTGGAAAAGAACGTCTTTCCGGGAATGAAATCCAAATTGCTCTTTGTTGAAATACGATCATCCATGGATATTGAGAAGGAAACCGGGGGAGAATCGGGCAATGCCTACGGACGAAGATTGACCGTAAAAGAAATTCTTAAAGGAGCGATCGAGGAGAAAGATTGCCCTCAAAATCTCTACAATGTTTCCGCGACAAAACACTCTCCGGGGATAGCGGCCGGTGTTTTTACGGCGGGGCTGCTTTTATATGAATTAACAGGAATAGAAATTTAGCAGGAAGATATCCGTGGAACAGAGATGATTTGAAGATGCAAAAGAGAACGAAAACATCGAAAAGAGGTGAACCGATGACAACAGGAGAGAGAAAAAAAATTTTATCAGTTTCATGTCTTGCGGTGATGATTATCGCCTTATCGGTTGGCGGGGTGTATGCGTTTGATCCGTCCGCCCTTGAGAAAACCAGGTCGACAAAATCCTGTTTAAAATGTGACCTGAGCGGAGCGGATCTGAACGGGGTCAACCTGAGTACGGCCAATCTGAGCGGCGCCAATCTGCAGAAAGCCAACCTGAGCAGGGCCAACCTGATGGGCGCCAATCTGAGCGGCGCCAATTTGAGCGGCGCCAATCTGAACAAGGCCAATCTGTTCAATGCAGATCTGCGCAACAAGGCAAACCTGCGCAAGGCAAATCTTTTCAGCGCAGACCTGCGTATGGCCCGGCTGAACGGGGCCGACCTGATGGGCGCCAACCTGAGCAATGCAGACCTGACCAAGGCGGACCTGAGCGGGGCATATCTGTTTGGAACCTACCTGAGCGAAGCGACGTGGACGGACGGGTCAACATGCAGGGACGGTTCAATCGCGACGTGCAAAAAATAGTAAATTCAGATGGCGATGATGACGGTCCTGTTTCATCGTTCCCCGTTTATTGTCGTTGCCATGCCCGATGGGTCGTCAGGATGACCAGGGCGTCAACGGCCACCGGCTGGCCTCCCGTCACGATCAGGGGGTTGATGTCGATTTCGGCGATATCGTCGTGAGCCATCCCCAGATTGCCGATTCCCACCAAAGCGCGGACCAGGACTTCCTGATCAACGGCGCTTTCACCGCGGAAGGCATCCAGAAGCTTCACCGCTCTGACTTCGCGGATCATTGCGCGGGCGTCGTTTTCGGTCAGCGGCGCAACGCGGAAACTGACGTCTTTCAAGGCCTCGGTAAAGATGCCGCCAATGCCGAACATGACGCAGGGACCAAACTGGGGATCGCGGGTCAGACCGATCACAAATTCCCGGTTGCCGTTCACCATTTCCTGAATCAAAATGCCGTCCAGTGCGATGCCTTTTTGCGTGAGTTCATCATAAGCCCGGCCAACGTCTTTCGCGTCCTTGAGATTTACGCGGACCATGCCCATCTCGGTTTTGTGCGTCAGCGCATGGGAAGACCCTTTGAGAACGACGGGAAGCCCGATCCGGGCGGCCTGTTCCATAGCCTCCTGCCGGGAATGAACCAATGTTTCCCGGGTTACGGGAACATGCGCGGAGGCGATTACCCGCTTGGAATCATATTCCGACAGCGCCCGCTGGCCGTTCTGAACGGCCTTGCCTAAAAGCTCCCGCACGTCTTTTTCTTTTTTTAAAGGTGTTGTCATAATGCAACCTCCGTCTGGGCGCAGGCAGCCCTTTTTGCGCCTTTTTCTTCATGCGGCGCGATATCGTAAATCAAGTTTCTTTTTATAAGGGATTCATAATAATCGTGGGAAACGGACAGCGCCCGCACGGCCTGTTCCGTTGTTTCGAAAATGGGAATACGGTGTTTGGCCCGAATGGCGATGGATTTGGCAATCGCGTTCGGCGTGTAAATCGCCGCGGGCTTGTCGTAATGTTTGCACATCTTCAAAAGTTCCACAAGACAATCGATCACGAAGGGTTGCCAGACGCTCAACAGGGGCAAAAGACCGTCCACCTCCCCGGCGGAAAGGAGAATATCGAAAATGTCGAGATACGTCTGCGGCGGCGCGGGGCCGATATCCACGGGATTTTTGATATTGAAGACCTGCCCGGCTTTTTTCAGCTTTTCCCGGGTTTGCTCCGAGAGGCCCGCCATCTGCAAGCCCGCATCCACCAGCAGATCCGCGGCGATACTTCCGAATGCTCCGGAATTGGTAAACGCGGCAATCCGTTTCCCTTTCAACGGCGGCATTTCCGTGAACATTTTGGGGAGAGAGTGGAGTTCATCGATAGACTTGAGGCGGATAATCCCCGCCTGCCGGCAGGCGCTGTCGAAGATCTGATCGTTGTTGGCCATCCCCGCCGTATGAGACATGGCGGCCAGCGCGCCTTCGCTGGTTCGCCCCACCTTGTAAATCAAAACCGGTTTGCGTGATTTTCTGGCGGCTTCCATGAGCTTTCGGCCGTCAGCAATATTTTCAAGATACATCCCGATGATTTGCGTTTCGTCCTGTTGAAAGTAATCAATCAGGTCGGCTTCATCGACATCGCATTTATTGCCGATGCTGACAACTTTGTTGATGCCGACAAGATCGTAATACAGGGATTCCATGACCAGCACGGCCACGCCGCCGCTCTGGATAACGTAGGAGATCGTGCCCGGTGCTTCAAATATCCGGCCCATCTCCACTAAACTCGGGTTGACACCGTAGAAACAACAGAATTTTTCGCGTGTGCTGAGTGTTCCCAGACAGTTGGGTCCCATGATCCGGATGCCGGATGTTTTGACGATCTCGTCGATTTCACGCTGCATCGCCGTTCCGTCTTCGCCGCCTTCGGAAAAACCGGCGCTTTCGATGACGATTCGTTTGATGCCTTTCCGGACGCAATCCCTGATAATTCCGGGAACGTTGCGCGCCGACACAATAATAATCGCCAGATCAGGCGCTTCGGGCAGGTCCGGAATTGATGAAAATCCCGGATAGTCTTTCACTGCCTCTCCTTTGGAATTCACCGTATATACGGCTCCGGGATAGTGAAGGTAATCCTTCAGCATCGTACAGATCGTAGCGCCCAGATTGAAGGGGGTATTGGATGCGCCAACAACAACAACTGATGAAGGATTGAAGAACTTATCCATTGCGGCTATCTTTGTCTGTGTGTTCATAATACTGGCCTCCTGTATTCGTAAACAGTGTTTACATAATAGAACGCTGTTAATATGTCAAGATAATTTTTACGGATTTAGGAAACAGTCGGAAAAATCTATATTTTCCTGAAAAGACTGGCGAGGTTACAGGCAATAGTCTGTCTGTGGCGCAGGATCTGCTCCGGAGTTTTATCCGGATGATTGCGGAAGGTGGCGACAATGCCGGTGAGCGCGGCAAAAAGGGTATGGGAATGACGTCGGGGGTCGTCTTTGGCGTTCATCTTTTTAAAAATAAGATCGAAGTGGCCGAGGATCTTCCTTTCGATTTTTGTGAGCTTTGCAAAAAGAGCCGGGTCAACGGAACCGCCCAGAAAGAAATTCATCATCATCTGAAAATACTGATCATTGAGTGTGAAATATTCGATAAAATCGGCGATCACCTGCTCAATGGCTCCGTCTTCGGATTCATCGATGGTGACAAATATTTTTTCAAAGACCTGACTGATGCCCTGCATAAACGCCTCGGCAAATAAAGACTGCTGGTCCGGAAAGTGGCGATAGATAAGCGCAGGCGATATGCCGGCGCGTTTGGCGATGTCCCGCATGGTGACTTTGGGAAAGGGCTTGGTGGTGAACTCCTTTTCCGCCGCGTCGATGATGATCGCGCGACGCGCCATTTTTTCTTTTTCCTTCAATTCGGAAAGGATCGTGTTTGTTTTCATGTTTCACGCCTGCAAAATAAATTCGTTGTGGAATATGGGGGGAAATACCATTTATATGACGCCCTGTCAAACAGGTGTCATCTGCCGCGGTTGCAAACAACATCACCTCTAAAAATGGCGGCGCAATGGCAACGGCCAATGAGCATCTTGTGGGCTGCATGCAATGCAAGCGGATGGCGGCTTTCTTATCCCTGTTGCATGACAGGAAAAATATTGATAGAAGACCGCTTGACCCGACAGCGCTTATCGGAAAATCGCGATGTTTTAAAAGGAAATGATTTGGTTGGCCTTTTATTCGGAATCGGTGTAAGGAGTCGCCCATGAAAAACGAAAATGGCATGATGGTTGCCGTTCAGGTCAGCCTCATCTGCAACGTGATTCTTTTTACAATCAAGTTCGTTACACTGCTAATGGTCAATTCTCTCGCTGTTGCCGCCGATCTTGGAATTTCAGCCGTCGCGCTGGGTGTGTCCGGCATCCTCTATTATGCGATAAAGATGTCGAATAAACCGGCGG
>CAYOPU010000067.1:0-11044 GCA_964405915.1 uncultured Smithella sp.
ACGTGATCGAAACGGAAATGGGATTTCACCTGATCACCGTTGTCGATAAGCGGGGGTCCGGATTGAAACCGCTCCCCGCGGTGCGCAATGAAATCAAGTCAAAAATAGAAGATGAAAAAGTTTCCAAGAAATATGACGAATGGATAGAAGGCATCCGCAAGAAATCCTTCATCGATATCCGGCTTTAGTAAGTTAGAAATTATTCTCTGCGCTTTTCTGGCAGAAAATAATTCCGTTTCGCACTTATCCCGGTTATCGGCGTTAGGGACAGAATATCATGATATGGATTTTATAAGAATCAAGGGCGCGGCCCAGCATAATCTTAAAAAGGTCAATCTGGATATACCCCGCGACAAACTCGTGGTCATCACCGGCGTCTCCGGATCGGGCAAATCTTCCCTGGCGTTTGACACAATTTACGCAGAGGGTCAGCGCCGCTATGTCGAATCGCTCTCCACTTACGCGCGCCAGTTTATCGGCCAGATGGACAAACCGGATGTGGAATCCATCGAAGGCCTCTCGCCCGCCATTGCCATCGAACAGCGCGCGGCCAGCCACAATCCGCGTTCCACCGTGGGCACGGTCACCGAAATATACGATTATTTCCGTCTGCTTTTCGCCGGAATCGGCGTCTGCCACTGCTCGGGCTGCGGACGGGAAATTCAATCACAAACCATCGACAGCATTGTGCAAAGCGTTCTGGCCCTGCCTGAAAATACGCGCTTCAGCGTTCTGGCGCCTTTGGCGCGCGGGAAAAAAGGCGAGTTTGCCAAAGAATTGAAAAAACTCCAGAAGGAAGGATTTGCCCGCGTCCGCATTGACGGCGAGGTGCGCGATCTGGCCGAAGACATTATCCTTGCCAAAACCAAACGCCATGACATCGATCTGGTGGTTGACCGTCTGGTCATGAAAGAAGGCATCCGCAAAAGACTGCGTGACTCTCTGGAAATTGCCGCGCATAAAAGCGACGGTCTGGTCCGGATCATTACCGCCAGCGGCTCCGAAACCCTTTATTCTGAAAAATACGCCTGTCCCGATTGCGGCATCAGCATGCCTTCGCTGGCGCCTCGCGTTTTTTCCTTCAATACCCCCTACGGCGCCTGTCCGCAATGCAACGGTCTGGGATCGCGCATGCACTTTGCGCTCGACCTGGTAGTACCGGACGCGGGCCTGTCGCTTCGCGAAGGCGCCATCCTGCCCTGGGCAAACCGCAGTTCGCTTTATTATGTTAACTTACTTGACGCACTGTCTTCCCACTATAAATTCGACCTGAACATGCCTTTCAATAAACTGCCGGAAAAAATCCGCAATGCCCTTCTCTACGGATCCGGAACGGAAGCCGTCAAATTTCATCACGAGCGTGACAATATGCGCTATTTCGCCGAACGTCCGTTTGAAGGCGTCATCAAACAATTGGAACGGCGCTGGAAAGAAACGGCCTCGACAGCGGTGCGTAATGACCTGGCCCGTTTTATCGACCTCAGACCCTGCGAAACCTGCAATGGCGCGCGGCTGAAAAAAGAGGCTCTGGCCGTGACGGTCGGCGACAGGAATATTTACGACCTCTGCCTGATGTCCATCCGCGAATGTTTCAAATTTTTTCAGACGCTGCATTTGTCGGCCCAGGAAACATTCATTACCGAACGGATTCTCAAGGAAGTCAGAAGCAGGCTTTCCTTTCTGCTCAATGTCGGCATGGACTATTTGAGTCTGGCGCGCTCAACCTCCACGCTGTCCGGCGGCGAGAGCCAGCGTATCAGGCTTGCCACGCAAATCGGCTCCGGTTTGATGGGTGTTTTGTATGTGCTTGACGAGCCCACCGTCGGCCTGCATCAGAAAGACAACCTGCGTCTGATCGACACGCTCAAAAAACTGCGCGACATGGGCAACACCGTCCTGGTGGTGGAACATGACGCCGATATGATGCTTGCCTGCGACCATATTGTGGATATGGGACCCGGCGCAGGTGTCCATGGCGGCGAAGTCATTTTTCAGGGCACGCCCGCCGAGGTGCTGCAAAGCGAAACATCGCTCACCGGCAAATTTTTATCCGGAAAAGAATTCATCGCCCTGCCCGCTAAAAGACGGTCGCCCAGAGGGCGCCAAATCATTCTGGAAGGCGCCTCGGAAAACAACCTCCAGAATATCGATATTAAAATACCCACGGGCGTTTTGACGGCGGTCACCGGCGTATCCGGTTCCGGCAAAAGCACCATGGTGATTGAAACGCTGTATAAAGTCATGGCGCGGCGCTTAAACCAGCAAAACGACTCCACGGGAAAGATCAAAAGGGTGAAGGACATGGGGGCTATCGAGCGGGTCATCATGATCAATCAGCAGCCGATCGGACGAACGCCGCGTTCCAATCCCGTCACCTATACCGGCATTTTTTCTTTCATCCGCGATCTTTTCACAGGGCTTCCGGAAGCGCGCGTGCGCGGCTACAAACCGGGACGCTTCAGCTTCAATGTCAAAGGCGGACGCTGCGAAGCCTGTGAAGGCAACGGGCTGATCAAAATCGAAATGCATTTTCTGCCGGATGTTTATGTGACCTGCGACGCCTGCGGGGGAAAGCGCTTTAACGCGGACACGCTCGATATCAAATACAAAGACAAGAGCATCGCCTGCGTGCTGGACATGACCGTCTCGCAGGCGCTGGACTTCTTTGCCAATATCCCGGCCCTCCAATCGCATCTGCAATTATTGGCCGACGTAGGACTGGGGTATATCCGCCTGGGACAATCGGCCACAACGCTGTCCGGCGGCGAGGCCCAGCGCATCAAGCTGGCGCGGGAACTGGGCAAAAGGGTCAACAGCAATACCCTCTATATTCTGGACGAACCCACCATCGGCCTGCACTTCGCGGATATCCAGAGACTGCTGGACGTGCTGATGCGTCTGGTGGATATGGGCAACACCATGGTGGTCATTGAACACAATCTGGATATCATCAAGAGCGCGGACCACGTGATCGATCTGGGCCCCGAGGGCGGTCCGGGCGGCGGACGAATTATCGTTTCGGGCACCGTCGAAGAGGTGGCGCAAAACAAACAGTCCGCAACCGGGTATTTTTTAAGAAAAATTCTTGAGGATCGCAAAAACCGGCCGGACAGTCATGCGATATCGGAATAAACCGGTCGCATCCGCCCATCATCATCATTTCCATTCTTTGCTTTTTTTTCTTTTGCGTATTTTGCTAATTTTTGCCATATAGGAGAACACGGTTGGCAATGCGGAGGGTAGAACGCAGAAAACAATAATGAGATTCGAGAGCATAAATATATGAATTCATTACCATATGCAAAATTAAAGCACCGGCATTCCCTTTTACTGATCGATGATGAAGAAGCCATTCTGGATATCATGAAAATGATGCTGGAAGGTGAAGGGTATGATCTGCACACGGCCAACTCCGCCGAAGAAGGGCTCAGAATTTTAAAAGAATCCCCTGTTTTTTCCCTGATTATTTCCGATCAGATGATGCCGGGCATGACCGGCGTACAGTTTTTCACCCAAGCGAGAAAAATATGCCCCGACGCTCTGCGCGTGCTTTTGACCGGCTATACCGACACGGATGCGATCATCGCCGCGATCAACAGCGGCGGAATTCATTTGTATATTACCAAACCCTGGCAAAAAAATGAGTTGACTTATGCGATCAATCAGCTGCTTTCCAAAGCGGAACTGATGATCGAAAACCGGCTGTTGAACGAACTGGTCAAAAAGAAAAATACGGAATTGCTTGAGCTCAACAAACATCTGGAAGAAAAAGTGTCTTTAAAAACCATGCATTTAAGCCAGCGGGCCGAGGAGCTCAATGCCAGTTTCGAAAAGATCCGGATCATTCTGGAAGGTACCGTGCTGGCCATGTCCAAAATCGTGGAAAGCCGGGATCCCTACACGGCGGGTCACGAACAACAGGTCTCCCGGATTGCCTGCGTCATCGCGAAAAAAATGGCCTTGTCTGAAGACCAGATAGAAGCTATCCGGATTTCCGGAGCGCTTCATGATATCGGCAAAATGTCCGTCCCGTCCGAGATTCTAACCAAGCCGGGACATTTAAGCCGTCTGGAGATGGAGATGGTGAAGACCCACTCTCAAAATGCTCATGATGTTCTTAAGACCATCGAGTTTCCCTATCCCATCGATCAAATTATCCTCCAGCATCATGAAAGACTAGACGGCTCCGGCTATCCGCAGGGCTTAAAAGGAGACGACATCATGCTGGAAGCAAGGATTCTTGCCGTTGCCGACGTGATTGAAGCCATGTCCTCACATCGCCCCTACCGCCCCGCCCTGGGCATTGAAGCCGCCATGAAAGAAATCACCAAATATCGTGGCATCCTTTACGACGCAAAAGTCGTTGATATCTGTCTTGAGATTTACAAAGAAGAAGGTCAAAAAGGGTTTCTGCAATTGTAAACGCTCTTTTTTATTTCCTATCGATACAGGGAATGATCCGTGATGTAATGGCTAACACTGTCCGGCGTAAGGCAACAGACCGATTGGCCGGTCTTGATGTTTCCGCGGATCAGGGAAGAAGAAATATCCAAAAAAGTGACGTTCCGGAAGTAAACAACATGTCCGGTCGGCCCCCGGTAACCATCCATCAATTCATCGTAAGAAAACCGGGATGCCAACGATTCGGGCAATATCTTCCCGAGCCCCTTATTTTCATAGCCCGGTCGGGTCATCACCGCAAAATGGCATAGCGATAAAAGCCTGTTCCACTCCCGCCAGGTCGTAATCGCGTCAAATGCGTCCTGGCCCGTGATGAAATATAAGTCCGGACTTTGATCATGGGAATCCAAAAAATACCGGACGGTATCGATGGAATAGGATTTTCCCTGTCTCTGGAATTCCACATCCGAAACAGAAAAGGAATCATTGCCTGCGATGGCCAGTTGCACCATGTAAAGGCGATGTTCAAAGGGAGTGATCACGCGCGCCGTTTTATGCGGCGGCTGGGCCGCGGGAATAAAGATTACGCGATCAAGATTCAGACAAGCGGCCATATCCTGAGCGGCGCGCAGATGCCCGAAATGAACCGGGTCAAATGTCCCGCCGAAAAGTCCCCACTTCATCCGCGAACCTGGCCGTTGCCGTAAATAATAAACTTGGATGTCGTCAGTTCCTCCAGCCCCATCGGTCCGAAGGCATGCAGTTTGGTGGTCGAAATGCCGATTTCGGCGCCCAGTCCCAGCTCAAAGCCGTCGCTGAAACGGGTGGATGCATTCACCGCCACCGTGGAAGAATTGACCTCGTTTAAAAACCGCTGCGCGTTCGCGTAATCTTTCGTGATGATCGATTCCGTGTGCAGAGACCCGTATTTTTCAATATGCGCGATGGCGTCGTCGATCGAGGCGACAATCTTCACGGACAGAATCAGGTCCAGGTATTCCGCGTACCAGTCTTCTTCGACGGCCGCGTCGATAGGGTTCAGGATCTTTCTTGTTTTCTCGCAGCCTCTGAGCAGGACACCGGCTTTTTGCAACCCCTCCGCCGCCTTCGGTAAAAACGCAGGCGCAATAGCCTCATGCACCAGCAGGGTTTCCAGCGCATTGCAGACACCGGGACGCTGTACCTTGGCATTGACGCAGATATTCACGGCCATGTCCAGATCGGCCGTGGCATCCACAAAGATATGACAGACGCCTTTGTAATGTTTAATGACGGGAATTTTGGACTGGGCGACCACGGCTCGGATCAGGTCTTCTCCACCCCGGGGAATAATTAAATCAATATGTTCATCAAGCTGCAGCATCGCCGAAACCGCCTCGCGGTCAGTCAGAGGAATGACCTGAACTGCCTTGTCCGGCAGGGGGCTTTCCCGCAGCACATCCTGTAAAACAGCAGCGATGGCCAGGTTGGAATGAATGGCTTCCGAACCGCCACGCAGAATAACGGCATTGCCTGATTTGAGGCACAGGGCGGACGCGTCAACAGTGACATTGGGGCGAGATTCGTAAATGATGCCGATGACACCCAGGGGAATCCGCATCCGTCCCACTAAAAGGCCGTTGGGGCGTCGCCACATGGACGTCACCTTTCCTACCGGATCGGGCAGGGCGGCCACTTCGCGCAGCCCCAGCGCCATTGATTCAATGGTGGCGTCTTTCATCGTCAGCCGGTCAATCATGGCGGCGGAAAGCCCTTTTTCCCGGGCACCCGTCACATCCCTGTTGTTTTCCGCCAGAAGGACATCACGACGTTTGTCCAGTTCATCGGCCATACGCAGCAGAACGGCATTTTTTTCGTTGGCGGAAATACGGGAAAGGCGGCGCGACGCATTCAGTGCATCTTCAGCGATTTTTTTAACGGTCTTTTGAATATCCATATTTTTTTCCTTTATCGGAATATATTAAAATGACTTGCAATTTCCGCAATTATTGATAAAAGCCGCATCAATTCTGAATAAGGACAACTGTCGGCGTCCGCTGAACCATGCCGCCCCCTGTTCGTCCAGCAGTTCGGTTTTTTGTTTACAAGACAAAAGGAAGTGTGTCAAGGTCTTTACCCGGGTAAATCTTATGAGTCGATTGCGCATCAAAGCCGGAAAAAAAGCTTACGAAATCATCCAGGACGGCGGCTTTAACTTTAACGCCGTCGCCGCTTATTTTGGAGCGGCGGTCGGACCGCGCTGGCTTCTGGCCAGCGGATTTGATCAGACGATTCTGACGCAGAACCTGCTGGGGCAGTCCAGGGCCGTGCATTTGATCGGCTCGTCCGCCGGCGCCTGGCGCTTTGCCGCCTGGATTCAGCCGCAGGCCTCCGAATCCTATCGGAAATTAATTTTCGCTTATATCACGGCTGATTTCACCCGCAGGGACACACCGGCGACTATTCTGGACAAATTCACGCACATCATGAATCAGTACATCGAAGACGACGCTCTGTCCTTTGCCCTCGCCAGCAAGCGCTATCGTCTAGCCGTCATCACGGCCCGCGCACGGCATCTTGTCGCCTCCGAAACACGCCCGCTGCAAACAAGCGCTCTGGCCGCCTGTTATCTCCTGAACTTTTTCAGCCGGGACAATCTCTACCATTTTGCCGACAGGGTTGTATTCTACAACGGCTCCAAACCGCCTCCTTTTTGTTTTCAACCGCAATTCCGGGGCAAATATGCCAGGATGAACGAGGCAAATTTCAAATATGCCCTGATGGCCTCCGGCGCGATTCCGCTGGTCGTTGCCGGAGTGAAGAATATTTTCGGCGCGCCCCGCGGTGTTTACCGTGACGGCGGCCTGATCGATTATCATCTGTCGCATCAATTTGCCGCGAAAGAAAACGATCTGGTGCTTTTTTTCCATCACCAGGAGCGGATTGTTCCCGGCTGGCTGGATAAGAGAATCAAACAACGCACGCCGGACGATCAGACGTTAAACAACGTTGTGATGGTTTTTCCATCGGCAAGCTTCATTGACAAACTGCCCGAAGGCAGGGTTCCCGACCGTGACGACTTTAAAAGATATATCGACAATGGAAAACAGAGAATTCAAAACTGGAACAAGGCCGTAGAGCTGTCCGCGCCGCTCGGCGAGGATTTTCTGGAACTGGTGCAGAGCGGCAGGATTCGGGAAATCGTTGAAAAGTTTTAAGTGTTAGTGGTAATGATGATCATTCAATCCCTTCTCGATATGTATAAATCCTGCACCCTTTGTCCGCGCGCCTGCCGGGTGGACCGGACGAAAGGCAAGTCGGGCTATTGCCGTCTTCCGGCCGATATCGTCATGGATTGCGCCTTGTCCCATCCCGGCGAAGAACCGCCTCTTTCCGGAACCGGCGGGGCCGGAACAATTTTCCTGGCTTCCTGCAACCTGGGATGCATTTACTGCCAGAACTATCAGATTTCACACGGCGCTGAAGGACGTCATTTGACCGTGCTGGAACTGGCGAAAGTTATGCTCGATCTGCAAAAAAGCGGCTGCCACAACGTCGAACCGGTGACGCCGACGCCTCAGACGCCGCTCGTGACGGAAGCCCTCTGCCTGGCCCGCATGCAGGGATTGACTGTTCCGTTTGTTTATAATTGCGGCGGCTATGAAAATCCCGACGTCATCCGCCTGCTTGACGGCATGGTCGATATTTATCTGCCGGATTTTAAATACGGACTCAACGAAGACGCCCTGCTCTTCTCCGACGCGCCGGAATATCCTCAGTTTGCCCTGGCATCCATTCAGGAAATGGTCCGGCAGGTGGGCGATGATCTGGCCGTGGAAAACGGAATTGCTTCACACGGCATCATTATCCGCCATCTGGTCCTGCCCGGTCGGCTGAAAAATTCGCAGGAAGTGCTGAGACTTTTGAAAGATAACATATCAACCGGCGTTCCGATCAGCCTGATGTCGCAATATACGCCGATCGGTCGGGTCAAATCCCACCCGCACCTGGGACGCAGAATCACCAAAGCGGAATACGCTCAGATCGTGGATTACGCCCTGGACCTGGGTTTTGAAAATCTTTTCATTCAGGATGTCAATGACGACGCTCTGACCCCTGATTTTAAACGCAAAAATCCTTTTGAGTCCCCACGGAAACATGATGCAAAATGACCTGCAAAATATTTACGACCGGTTTGCCGATACCTATGAAAATAATCGCGGTCTATTTGACATGTCCGAAGTCATTGCCGACTTCTTTGAAAGATTGCCCGGCCCGGCGGGCCGCCTGCTGGATCTGGGCTGCGGCGCGGGAGAGCCCTTCCCTGCCTGCTTTATTGCACGGGGCTGGCAGGTGACCGGCGTGGATTTTTCTTCACGGATGCTGGAGATGGCTCACCGCTTTCAGCCGGATATGAAAACCGTCTTCGCGGATATCCGCGAAGTGGAATTCCCCGATGAACAGTTCGACGCCGTAACGATGATCTATTGCCTCTTTCACATCGAATATGAAAAGCATGACGCTATTTTCCGGAAAATCCATGACTGGCTGAAACCCGGCGGCAAATCGCTTTTTACCTATGCTACAAAGGAATACACCGGCGCCGGAATTTTCAACGGTTATAAGGAATTTATGGGAGAACAGTTATTTTACAGTCACACAACGCCCGATAACCTGTATGCAGATTTAAAATCCATCGGCTTTGCCATCGATTCCGCCCGATACCGCGAAATTGGCGGCGAAACTTTTCTGTGGGTGACCGTCGCGAAACCGGAAGTCAACAATGAGGAAAAGCAGCTCAAAGGATATAACGCTGCCCTGACGGCCGCCTTGACCAGAGGCTGATCGTTTATGCAGGTTGCGGCCGGTTACTTCAATGAAAGTCTATTCGTGAAAAATAACAATGCTCACCAGCAGGAATGAAAAAACAATTCGTTTTCCGGAGCGTCCGCATTGTTTCATTCACTTACCTAGACGTAATATAATCTAAATTCGTCAAGTTAATTGTGTTGCTGGCCCCGCCACAAGGAGCTATCCAAAGCCGCAGCCCGCAATCTTTTTTTTTAACACCATCAGCGATTCAGCTCTGAAAAACCTGGAAGTTTCCAAAAAAAACGCTGGCAGAATCGGGCCAGTATATGCCTTGACTGACACCCTGGAGAAGGATGAGATCTTTATCCCACTTGGCTCCCTTTGGTCCTCACGGAGCATTAATCTTCAAAAGCGGGCAGATCGCTGATCATAAATTCAACCGTTCCCCCCGTCCAGTTTCTCTGCACATTGCAGAGGCGCTCCTTCTGGCATTGCGGATTCGGCGTAATTTTCGGACAGGGAATTTTGCCAGTTACCGCAAGAATACAATCCGTGAAGCCGGGAGGATGGCGCGAGCTTTCGTTAATCTGCCATCGGAGCGTTTTCGAGCCCTGCGTTTTCTTCTGGATGTTCACGCAAAAATAGTGTAGCGCATGCAAACGGACAGATGTCGGTCAGGCGGCAGCTTTCTGAATTTAAGGCTTTCCAGGAGAGGGGATTTCATGACGGAAAAGAATCTGGTTTATCGCGGCAAATCAAAGGATGTTTACAAGATTGTAAGCGGCGCGCACAAAGGGAAATACCGGTTTGTATTTACCGACCGGGCGACCGGTTACGTGGAAAACGGCAAGCCGGTTTTCGATCCGGGCTATGACATGGTTGTGGGCGAAATTCCCGGAAAAGGCGCGATTGCCTGCCGTTTTGCCACACATTTTTTCAAGCTGCTTCAAGCCAGAGGCGTTGCGACTCATTATATTGAAACCGTAAGCGACAATGAAATGATTATTGAACCGGCAACGCCTCTGGGAATGAAGGTGGAGGTCGCGGGCATCGCGGGAGCCGAGTCGCTTTCCAATCTGGAATTTACCTGGCGCAATAACGCCACCGGCAGCTTCTGGAGGCGCTATCCGTTTATTCGCCCCTGCAAAAATGTTCACAAGGTCGTCGAGGCCTGGACCAAAGGAGACAGCGACATTCTGATCACGATGGAGGCGCTTGAGGAAACCGGCGCTTTGACCAGAAAAGAAATTGCTGACAGCGTCAAGCTGGTCAAGAAAATCGCCGATCTCGTTTCGAAGGAATTCACGTCCAAGGGGCTTCACGTCATCGACGGCAAGTTTGAACTGGGACGGCTGAAATACGGAGACGGCAAGATTGTGCTCATTGACGAAATCTCTCCCGACGTTCTGCGCGTCTGCCGCGGCTTCAGACCGGATCAAGACGGCCATTGCACCTTATTTAAAAAGTGCGCTGTGACACATGAGGCAGGCGGGAAGCGAACAATTAAAAATAAAAATCAGGTATCCGCGACCGAATTCACCAGCATTTTTCTTTAACGGGAAATATGGGCCCAGGTCTTAAAAAATCACATCTTGATGCTGTTCAAAATGCTGACATTTCAATGCTTGGGCCTAAATCCCTTATCAATCAATTGATAGCGGCCGGAAAATTGACGTGCCGGACAATGGATCTCTGACCAGGAACCAGGCGCCATAAGCCTTTCATATGCATCAATAAATTCAAAATAAATTAAGGTTCAACCGGTTAATACGTACTTTCTGCTATGCGTACGATGTTCTTCCTGTAATCAATAAAATACCAACCTCGACAAAGATACTCGAATTCAATCGGT
>CAYOPU010000068.1:0-10917 GCA_964405915.1 uncultured Smithella sp.
AATGCCTCGTCCTTGGTTTTTTCAGTGATGAAAAACCGCCGCGCGGGATTTGCGGTCTCATGGACTGGCGTCTCAACGGTATGATCTCACGGGAAATCAAGCAGGGTCACTTAAGCGGCGAATTTAAAGAAAAGGTGGCCATCCCCTGGCCGGAACGCATCGATTCCGACCTGCTGTTTTTGTTCGGGCTGGGCCGCCTTGCCGATGTTTCTTACGATCGCATTTACACGGCGGCATACGAAATTGCCGGCGCGATTGACGCGATGAAGCTTCGGGATTTTGCATTTGACCTGCCGGGGGACGGACGTTCGCATTTGACCGCCGCCGGTATTCTGGAAGCTGTGATGACCGGTTATTTTGATTTCTTTTCGGATGATGTCAGCAAACTTGCGAGTGTACAGCCCTGCCTGGTGATATCCTCCGAGCGGCTGAAAGACGTCCGTGAAGGGATTAATCAATTTCATAAACATGTGCGGCACCTCGGCTCCGTTGATTTCAGCGCACTGGAACCGCACGTCACCTGAAGCTGAGGGTCAAACTGGCCGATTGCGTTCAATTTCTGAAAATGTTATAAAGACTTCGAAGGGTTTGCTGAAAGAGACGTTACGGGAAAATCTCCGTCGTATAATTTTTTTCAGAAGCGGCTAAAAACAAGAAAATCGCTCTTTTTATCGGGAGGATCATGATGACCGATACACCATCACAACTGAAAGCCATTGATGCGCTTGTTCGTATACACACGGCAATGAAAAACCTGCAATTATCTCCACCTGTCCATCCCGCGATTATTCATTTCATGGAGATCCTTTATCTTCACCTTGTGGAAATCTTACAGCAGAATGCTCCTCTGGCCTTTGCGGAATTAGAAAAAAAAGTCCTGCTCCGCGAAATAATTTCAAATCAGCAGGAAGACCAAACGATTCCCGTCTCCTCCCTGCTGCATATCTTTCTGTGCGCAGGCGTCAAAAACATTTCTTTTCATAAAGATCTGGAAAAGGAAGAACTGCGTATTTTCATAAACCTTCTCGCCAAAAAAACGAGAACAGCTGAAAATAAAACAGCGCCTGTTTACCCGGATCATCACGTTCAGGCAGCCCCCAAGAAGGATCAGAAAGTTATTTCCAACAGTGATGCCTTCGAGAGCACCGTTTCGATCGCATTGGGAAAGGATCAGCAAATCGTCTCCAGGCTTGACCTTACGGAAGAGCAAATTTTTAAAAGCATTGCTGAAATGCAGGTCCTGTTCACCCGCATGAATAATATGGGGGGATCCATCGATTCTCTTCCTTCCGAACAGCAAAAGGACATGATCAAAACATCATCAGAAAAAGTCGCCGAGTGGCTGGAGGGGGAAACTGCTTTTTCGCCTGAGTTCAAAATCATCTCTCAGCGTTTGCAAACACTGCTTCAAGACTTCATCGGATACGAATATTTTTCTGAAGCAAATACGATTATAGCTGTTTTCGCGAAAATTAACGCCGGCACCCTGCGCAAAGATGACGACGTGCGTGAGGCTTCTTTGGCCGTTTGTCGAAATCTGTCATCGGAAAAAAACATTGACCTTCTGTTTAAGGAAATCAATGCCGGTGAAAAGGATAAAACCATTGAAGCCAATAAGATACTTACCGGATTAGGGGACAGTGCGCTGGAAAATATACTCAACAGGCTCCGGTACTCAACCGACAGAAAAGAACGTCTAAATATTCTCACGATTATTGAAGAAATGGGGCAAAAAGCATTACCGGCCATCAAGAAAAAGATTACCAGCAATGCGCCATGGTTTTTCGTGCGTAATATGGCCTATATGCTCGGTCGTATCGGCAATGACGCCAGCGCCGATATTCTTCAGCCACTTTTGCTTCATAACGACAAGCGAGTCCGCAAGGAGGCCTTCAAAAGCATTCTCCAGGCCGGAGGGAACAAGAGAGGCTCATTGCTCCTGTCTGTTCTGCCTGAAGCAGATCAAGAATTGAAAGGTAATATCATTGAATGGCTCGGTAAAATAAAATACACCGAAGCGGTGAGCGGTCTCGTGGATGCGCTCAAGAGCAAGTCGGCAATGGATAAGGATGCGCTGATATCCCTGCAGGAAAAAATTTGCACGGCTCTTGGAATGATTGGCTCACCTGAGGCAATAAAAGCTCTTTCAGAAATTGCGGAAGCCAAATCTTTTTTAGGCATCGGATCATATTCTAAAGAAGTCAAATATGCCGCTGAAATGGCATTGGCATCCATCAAAAGGAAACGGCAAGCCTAGGAGGGCGCCCGGAGATCCCTTTCTATTTCCGCAACGTTTTTTGCTTTGCGGTTGCCGGGGGCAAACAGCCGTTTTCCGTGCCGCATCGGCAGATATCAAGTTCCCGCGTCGGCATGAGGCCCAGATCGGCGATCATTTCATGATCGAGCCTGCTGTCCCGTCCAAAGGTGGTCAGGTAATTCCCCGTCATCAGAGAGTTGGCTCCCGCGATAATGCCCAGCGGGAGCAATTGACGAAGATTTTTCTCCTTGCCGCCACACAGCTTGATGTCTTTATCCGGCAGCATAAAGCGAAAAACGGCGATGGTCATAAGGATCTCCAGGGGCGGCAGCGGATGTAAATGATCAAGCGGGGTCCCCTTGATCGGTGTAAGAATATTGATGGGAACGGAATCCACATCCAGATCCCGCAGGGTTACGGCAAGCTCTATGCGGTGTGTGACACCTTCGTCCATGCCGATGAGCGCTCCCGCGCAAACGCTGATCCCCGCGGTTTTAGCAGTGCGGATTGTTTCCACATTTTCTTCATAGTCATGCGTCGTGCAGATATTTTTGAAATAGCTGCGGGCTGTTTCCAGGTTGTGATGATAGCGAATCAGTCCGGCGGCTTTGAGATCGCGGGCCTGTTGCGCGTCGATCATCCCCAGGGACGCGCACGGAAAAATGCCGATTTTACGCATGCCTTCAACGGCTTTAAGTATTTGCATCCATTCCTTTCTCGCCCTGACTCGCTTGCCGCTGGTGACGATGCCGAAAAATTCAGTTCCGTCTTTTTTGGCCCGGGCGGCTTCGGCCAGCATCTGTTTTGCGGTTTTCAGCGGATAGATGGCTGTTTCTGTCGGATAACAGGATGATTGCGCACAGAATTTGCAGTCTTCGGAACATTGGCCGGATTTGGCGTTGGTGATGCCGCAAAGCATAATTTTTTTCCCTTTAAAATGCTCGCGGATTCCGGATGCCGCAGCCAGAACACCGTAAGGACTGCCAGATCCTTCAATAAAAAGTTCCAGGGCCTCAGATGCGCTGATGCCTTTTCCATGAATGGCTCTATGCTTCAGTGTGTCAATAAAATCCACGGCTTTCCCCCTGTTTTTTCTGACGGAGTATAAGCAAATGCAGAAGACCTGTCAATAAAATCATCGGAAACGGCCTACAGATTTTCGACTTGACATTTCAGCAAGATTATCTTGACATACCGAAGCGTGTTTTCTATACCATGCAGTCGAATGAAAAAAGAAAATGGAAATGGTTATGACCGATAATAAAGTGTTCACAGGAAGCCTGCTTTTTCTATCGCTTACCGACGTTTTTCAAATGCTTGGATCCAACAGCTGCACCGGAAGGCTGACCTTGCGAAGTCCCTATGCGGCAGATATGGGCATCGTATATTTTATGGACGGAAATCCCGTCAATGCATCTTGGGGCAATCTGAAAGGCCTTAAGGCAGTCCATAGCCTGTTCGGGTGGACGGATGGGGAATATGCATTTTTCCCGGAGGACTTGACGGGAATGGATGTTGTCATTACCGCAAACATCATGGAAATCGTCATGGATGCCGTGAGATTGCTGGATGATGGAGAAATTGCCAGGATTGGTCCGGTTGCTTTTGATCAGCACGATGCGGGAAAAACCGGAGCTGACGGCATGGAAATAGAGGTGCCTCCGGTTAAGGGGCCCCCGGTTGATTATCGTTATGCCACAAGAGAAAAAGAGTATGCCGACGGCGAAACGATTGTGAAAGAGGGAGAACACGGTAAGTGGTTGTGGGTCATCGGCGAAGGCACTGTCAAGATCATCAAAGAGACATCAAAAGGCCCGCTGACCATTGCCAGGCTTGGAGAGGGGTGTTTCATAGGAACCGTCGGAGCATTTTTACACGGCGAATATAAAAGGAACGCTACGGTTGTGGCCGAAGGACCGGTTCTGTTGTGCGTTCTGGATGCGGAAGCCCTTTATCGGGAATATTCCGCCTTATCGCAGGATTTCAAAAGTTTTCTTCTGAGCCTTGATTACAGAGTGCGGATGTTAAACGAAAATGTCATGCAGGCATATATCGGCGGTCATTCACGGGAATTACCAAAGGACAAGGTTTTTGAGCCCGGTTTGCATAATCATCCGGACCTTTATGTTATCAAAGAGGGTACGGCTCTGATCATCGGACAGGTTCCTGACGGAGAGGTGGAACTCCTTTCCCTGGACGTCGGCCATGTTTTTGGAAAAATCCCCTTCCTGGCTTTTGGTCATGAACCTTTATCCGCATCCGTTATGATATCGGTTCCCTTTAAGGCGGATATCCTTGACAGCAAGGCGCTTCAGAAGGAATACGAAGGCCTTTCTCAGACGCTGAGGAATTTTGTTTTCACGACCGCCGCGAATATAGCCATGACAACGAACTTTCTCTACCAGTTGCTATACAGCGAAAAGGTTTTCCATAAAACATTACACATACCGACTCAATAACGCGTCAGCGATGCACTTACCGCTGATCCTGAAATTTACTTTTTTGCCAGCAGTTTTTTGAGATCGTAAATCAAATCCGCCGGATTGGGCTTGGCGAACTGTGCGTCGGCCCCGACGGATTCGCCTTTATGCCGTAATTTATCCGTGATCAGGGAGGAGAAAAGCACAACCGGCAATACACGAAGTTCCGGGTCGTTTTTGATTTTCTGACAAAGGTGATAGCCGTCCATCTCCGGCATTTCGATATCTGAAAGAACGATATCGATAAAGTCGGAGACAGGTTTGTTTTGCTCTGAAGCTTTCTTTTTCAATCCCTCCAGATACATCCACGCCTCTTTTCCATCCACCACCGACGTCACCACCAATTCTTTATCCCCCTCTAGAAGCTCTTTCACTTTGCGGCGGATCATTCGTGAATCGTCGGCATGAAGAATCTTCAGGGGATAGGTCAATCCCGTGATATGCAAATCGGAAAGACTTTCCTTTGTTTCATCTGGATTACGACTGGGCACGGCCAGACGGGGATCAAGTTCCCCGATAGCTTTTTCCAGATCGAGCATCAGGATCGTTTTGTTGTCCAGCAAAATCATGCCCGTAATCGCATCGCAGAAGTTTTGCATGAAATTATCCAGAGGCTTGATATTTGCCCAACTGGTGCGGTGAATCCTCGTCACCCCGGAAACGAGAAATGCCGAAGTGACTTTGTTAAACTCCGTGATGATCACGGTAGGTTTTTCGCCCTCCAATGGTTTTCGGTCCAGCCAGCGGGCCAGATCCAGGAGCATGATGACTTTGCCGCGGTGGTTGAACACACCGGCTACAAAAGGAGCAGCGTTCGGCGGCTGGATCAGGTTGGACGGCAAACTGATGATTTCCAGCACTTTTGCGACATTCACGCCATAGTAGCCACGATAACCGCCTTCCTCGTCGATATAAACCTCAATGAGTTCCAACTCATTCGTACCGCTTTCCAGCAAAATTCCTGTTTTGTCTCGCCCTGCCATACGTGCATTTCCCTTTCTGAATCAGACATTGATCAGGGCTTTTGTATCACCCTGCTGTAATAATTGATCAATGTCTTCGACGGCCTTATTGACATCTTCGATCCCGTGGGCTTGGTCGGCGGTATCGGCCGCGATTTCATCCATAATGCCGGCCACCTTGGTGACACGGGTGGTAACATCAATAAAGGCTGTGTTGGTCTTGGAGACAATGTCTGAACCGTATTTAACCTTCTTGACCGTATTTTCAATCATCAGGGCTGTATTCTTCGCCGATTCGGCGGACCGCATCGCCAGGTTTCTGACCTCGTCGGCAACAACGGCAAATCCGGCGCCGGCCTCCCCTGCCCGCGCGGCTTCCACAGCAGCGTTAAGGGCCAGCAGGTTGGTCTGAAACGCTATCTCGTCGATGGTCTTGACGATTTTGGAGGTATCCTCGCTGGCCTTGGTGATGTCGGTCATCGACCGGGTAAGGTCTTTCATCGACGCATCGGCATCGGCTATGACTTTGCTGACCTCCTTCATCAGATTGTTGGCCTCGCCTGCGTTGGCTGCCGTATGCTTCGTTTTGGCGTCCATTTCCTTCAGGGTTACATCTACCAGATGGTCGGTGTTCTGACCCACCTGAATAAACGTCTGCTCCAGTCCCTGCGACATTTCCTCAATCCGGAGTTTGGCTTTTTCCTGTTCTTCCATTGACTCTGCCTGAGCATGCAGGGCCTCTGCCTGAGTGCCCAGTGCACTCTCCAGGCCTTTATGGAAAAAATAACAACTGATGGCTGTAGCGGCAAAGGGACCGATCGCGTTGGCAATCTGGGTAGATGCAATCTGCTCCGCCGACAATTCAACCATCGGTAGAGAGAGGCCAATTTTGTGGACCGCAATGAGAAGAATAATTTCGACAGACATGACCCCTGTCCATATAATCATCATCCTCAGACCGAAAAAGGTTACCGCAAACAGAGGAATAATCAGGTTCCAGGCAATCGCGGAGGATGATATTCCCCCGGTCATAAAAGTCAGAGCCGTAAAATGCCAGCACAGGGCGGCCATGGTAACATTTCCGGAACCGGTAAGGGAACCCGCTTTTAAGACCAGAGGGGAAACGAGGCAAACAACAATCATCACGCAAAACATGCTGACAGCGAGGAAGGGGCTGCCCAGATTGTACCATTTGATCATATTGGGAATAAAAAATAAAAAACCGAAATGAGAAAATACGGCAAGCTGTTTTGCCCTGCGATAAGTATCCGTGTTCTGTCTGAGATTTTCCGGAATATACCAGTCAATGTAATCCATCATTTTCATCGTGCAGTCCTACCTCCTGTGACCGTGTTCAACGGTTTTGTTGATCTATTCTTTGATGTTGCAGCGTCTTCTGATGTTTGTAATCCTTTGATTCCGATGGTGTTACATTATGTGAAAAACAATCTGCTGTCAACAATTATGCCTTTCATTGTCGTAAGTCAACTTGCATGCCATCATAGGCAATGTCTATCATGAGCGGCGATGCCTCTGCGTAAAGTTTCAGATACCGCCTTGTCTCATCTAAAAATGCATCCAGGCGCTCATCAGTAGAAGTAGGTTCGTTGTGGTAAATGCACAAGTGTTTTACGCCGGCTTTGACGCTCAACTCTACAGCCATGATATTATTCGAATGACCCCAGTCTTCTTTCGCATCCGTCGCGTCCAGCAGGGAATACTGAGCATCAAAAATCAGCAGATCGGCGTCTTTGAAAAAATGAATGAAGCTGTACTCATCGTCGCAAGCATTCGCTTTATGCTCTGAGTCCGTCGAATAGACGATGCTCTTGCCGTCTTTTTCGAATCGGTACCCGTAGGAATCGCCGGGGTGGTTTTGCTTGATCCCTTTTACCGTAAAACCCGCAATGTCATATTCCTTGCCCTCCTCCAGAATCGTAAACTGGATGTCCGCCCGCATCGATTTGAGAGGAATCGGGAAAAATGGAGCTTCCTGCTGGCTGACAAATGCCTGCGCCAGATCCCGGTGAAATCCGTAAATATGCACGTGGTTGCCTGGAATATACGCGGGTGTAAAAAAAGGAAATCCCTGGAGATGATCCCAGTGGAGGTGAGATATGAAAATATGGAAGACGTTGGTTTTATTCTGTTTTTTCTGAGTGGCAGATTTTAAAACAAAGTTCCCGAAATCCCGCAGCCCGGTTCCGGCGTCGCAGAGCATGTATTCCCTGCCTCCATCAATTTCCATGCAGGAGGTATTGCTGCCATAGCTGCCGATAATCGAGAAAGGAAGACTTTTGTCGATCAGCCCCGAATGAACGAACTTTTCAATTTCCTCATCTGTTCTCAGATTTAAACCACGGGAAGCCTTGATGGCCCTGCATATCTTTTCACCGATGATTTCCGATGTGTAAGAAACAGGCAACGACCCCCGCGTCCCCCAAAAATATGCCTTCATTTGCCCCTCCCTGAAAAAAACATAGGTAAACCTCATTTGGTGATCATCAGTTGCCGTTTCGCATAATCAACGCATCTGCGATAAACGGTTTTTTATTCCGGAAATGATGACGGGATTGAGGTCGATTTCCTCAATGGCCTCTATGAATCAAACCCTTTTCCGTCTTATGGGCGCTAGCGGCCGAACAGCCTTCCATCACCAGAGGGAAACCGATCTTTTGCACGGCTTTTTCCAGATGCTCCCTGTCATTGATCATAATTTTTCTGGTCACCGGCAGGCCATAGGCCGCAAGGACCTGCTTGGACTCATATTCCGAGAGCGTTTAGCATCCCCGCCGCAGAGCCCGATCGACCAGCCGAATCGCTTTATCCGTTATCATGTTTTCTCCCGTCATCATAGGCGTTGACGCGGGCGACGGCGCGGATGGCGTCGTGCAGCTCGTCAAAAACCGGGATGCCGTGCCGGATATATTCCTGCCGCGTCAGCGCGATGAGCCGCACAATGTCCATATCGTCCAATCCCCGTTTCGTATTGGGAAGAACCGCAATCACCGGTTTGCCTGTTCGGTCAACTGCGTTACGGACGGCTTGCGCCAGTTCCTTGTATGGCGCCACTTCGCTGACCGGTCTGCCGAGCATGAGGGCAATCGACTTAAAATGGAAAAGCAACGAGACGATGATTTGCAGTTCGATCCGCGGATCTTCCGCCGACCCCAGCAGAACGGCTTCGAGGGCCTGCGGCGCAACAAAGGGATTGGCAACATCAATGGGATTGATTGCGCTCGATCCCGGTTTGGGAAGAAAATGCCCGATATGCTTCTGGATGTCCGGAGAAAGCGGCGGGATATCGATGCCGTAAGCTTCCGCGATATCGCAAGCGGCAACGCCGATCGCTCCCCCTCCGCCAACGATGGAAATACTTTTAAACGACTTTTGCGGCAGCATTGAAAAGGCCAGGGTAACCTGCGCCAGCTCCGCCGCATCGTACACCTGAATGGCGCCCGTCTGCTTTAATACGGACTGCCAGATGACGCGGCTTCCCCCCATGGAAGCGGTGTGGCTGGCGACGGTTCTCCGACCGGCAAGCGAAAGTCCCCCCTTATACACGATCACCGGTTTTTGAGATGCGGCTGCTTTGATCTCGCGGAAAAATTCCTTGCCGTCCCGAATGCCTTCAATGTACATCGCGATCACCTGCGTTTCCGGATCATTCGTGAAATATTTCAGCAGTTCCGCCTCACGCAGATCCGCACCGTTCCCGAAGCTCACCATTTTGCTGAACCGGACTCCCAGCCATTTTCCCGTGTGCGCCAGATCGATGGCCATGCCGCCGCTCTGCGCGAGAAAGGCCACCGGACCGCTTTCGCGCGACAAATCCGGTCCCGGAAGCAGCGTCAGACCGCTGGCCGGACAATAGATGCCAAAGCAGTTGGGGCCGATGACCCGAATGCCCTTTGCGGCAATCGCTTTGATTTGCCGCTCCAGCTTTTTCCCTTCTTCCGTCCCCATTTCGCTGAACCCGGAGGACAGGATTTCCACTCCGGCAATTCCTTTTTGACAACATTCTTCCAGAACCTCCGGCACATGACGCGCCGTCACGGCGATAATGGCAAAATCAACCTGCCCGGGAATATCCAAAACCCGTCGGTAGATATTCATGCCGAAGATATTTCCTCCCTTGGGATTGACAGGGCAGATTTCTCCCTGATAACCGATGGCTGTAATGGACAGCAAAATGCCGCTGCCGAAACCGGTGCTCCCTTCCTCGGAGGAGACGCCGATGATGGCCAGCCGCCGGGGATGAAAAATTCGTTCATAATCCGTATCCGGATAAGGGGATTTTCTGTGTTCGTCTTTTTTTACAGGGCCGGACATGGTTTACCTCACAGTCCAATTATCTTGCGCACAAGGCATCTTACAATCAATCACCTCGCAGCAAGCTGTCGAGGCATGAAATGAACGTCATGATATCGCCGCAAGCTGCGGAGAATTAACGCGCATCCCGCAACAGCGGGATTAAAAATTATTCAGCATAAAACAATCAACACCTCTGTCGTTAAGCAAAAAAATGAGGGTATCCTTTTCAGCCGCTCAGCCCTTCAATAAAAGCCCGGACATTTTTGCCCAGGACGGCGTGATGATAGCCGCCTTCAAGAATGCCGAAACAGCCTCCGGAATTACGGCGGGCGGCTTCCCGGACAAGCTTCCCCATAAAGGTATAATCTTCAGTTTTCAAAAGCCCGCCCCAATCGTCTTCATGATTGTCAAAACCGGCGGAAACGGCAATTATATCGGCATCCGTTTTTTCCAGCGCGTTATTGACCATCTTTAAATATTCATTGCGGTCCTGGCCGCCGGGATTCAGAATGGTCACAAAGCCTTTTCCGTCCAGGATATTAATATTGCCATCGCCTGTATGCAGGTCAAAATCCAGAATAAACGCCTTTTTGATTTTATGCGCCCGTTTGATCTTCGTGAGCGCAATCGCCATATTGTTAAAATAGCAGAAGCCCCACGCCGTATCAGCGGAGGCGTGATGGCCGGGCGGCCGGATCACGGCAAAACAGGGCTCGGACAGACCGATCTCAGAGGCTTTGATGGCGCCGCCCGCAGCCAGCGCCGCAATTTCATAGACCCCTTCCCTGCGAATTTCGGCAACGTGCCTCGGCGTGTGAACGGCCAGAATATCTTCTTCGCTTGCCGGCTGCGGTTCGATGTAATCCACCCTGCCCGCCAGAGCAAACTCGATCGATTCGATTCT
>CAYOPU010000069.1:0-10831 GCA_964405915.1 uncultured Smithella sp.
TGGCCGCTTACAAAATAAGAGAAAGGCTTGCCGGCAAAAAAGTGGTCATGATTCTGTCCGGCGGCAATCTGAATATGGACACGCTGAAAACAGCGATGGGATGCTGACAGACGTTGTCATGAGGATGATAAAATGCCACCCGCATGTTTCGGGCCGGAAGTAAGGAGTCTTAATAAAATGATGCAGTCGATGCCAGAATCCCCCGCCGCCAGCGATTTTATCCGCGATATCATTGACGACGGCCTTCGGGAAAACAAACACGAAGGGCGTGTGGCGACCCGTTTTCCGCCCGAACCCAACGGCTATATCCATATCGGTCACGCCAAGTCAGTCTGCCTCAACTTCGGCATTGCCAGGCAGTATTCAGGGACCTGCAATCTCAGGCTCGATGATACGGACCCGGCGGGCGAGTCTATGGAATACGTGGCGTCGATCATCCGCGATGTGCGCTGGCTGGGCTTTGACTGGGGTGAGCGCTTATTTTACGCCTCCGATTATTTCGAGAAGCTGTATGCATTTGCCATAGAGCTGATCAAAACCGGCTATGCTTATGTGTGCGATTTGAATGCCGATGAAGTGCGGGAAAACCGGGGAACTTTCACCGAACCGGGAAAAGAAAGTCCCTGGCGCAACCGTTCGGTGGAAGAGAATCTGGACATGTTTTCGCGCATGCGGGCCGGTGAATTTCCGGACGGCGCTCATACGCTTCGTGCAAAGATCGATATGGCCTCTCCCAACATTGTCATGCGGGACCCGGTTCTCTATCGCATCAAACGGGAACCCCACTACCGGACGGCGGAAAAATGGGTGATTTACCCGATGTACGATTTTGCCCACTGCCTTTCCGACGCGCTGGAAGGCATCACCCATTCCATCTGCACCCTGGAGTTTGAAAATAACCGTCCCCTGTATGACTGGATCGTCGAGCGATTGATTCCGGGCGGTCGGCCGCGGCAAATTGAGTTTGCCCGGCTTAATGTGAGTTATACCGTATTAAGTAAGCGCAGGCTCATTGAACTGGTGAAAAAAAACCACGTGCAGGGCTGGGATGATCCGAGAATGCCCACGGTGACGGGAATGCGCCGCCGGGGCTACACGCCGGAGGCCATCCGTAAATTCTGCGCCGAGATCGGCGTGGCCAAAAACGACAACCTGATTGACGTATCCGTTCTGGAACATTGCGTCCGCGAGGATTTGAATGAAAAAGCGTCCAGAGTCATGAGTGTCTTGCGACCGCTCAAAGTTGTGATTGACAATTACCCGGAAAACCAGGTGGAGGATTTCGAGTGCGCCAACCATCCGCAGCGGCCCGAAAGGGGAACGAGAAAAGTTCCCTTTTCCCGGGTGCTCTATATCGAACGCGATGATTTTCAGGAAAATCCGCCCAAAAAATACAATCGACTCGCTCCGGGGCGGGAAGTCCGGCTGCGCCATGCTTACGTCATAAAATTTGCGGGGATGGTGAAAGACGAACAAACCGGCGAGGTGCTGGAGCTGCATTGCACCTGTGACCCCGAAACCCGTCATGCGCCGCCTTCGGACGGACGCAAGATCCCGGGCGTGATTCACTGGGTGTCAGCCGGGCATTGCGTCACGGCGGAAGTGCGGCTGTACGACCGGCTCTTTCATATTGAAGACCCGGGACGCGAAGAAGACTTTATCCATTACCTGAATCCGGGTTCTCTGGAAATCCTGACCACCTGTCCTGTCGAGCCGATTCTGAAAAATGCGGAACCGGGCAGGCAATATCAGTTTGAAAGGCTGGGGTATTTTTGCGTTGATCCGGATACGCAGGCGGGCAGGCCTGTCTTCAATCGCATCGTGCCGCTGAGGGATTCCTGGACAAAGATTGCCGGGAATAAGGGATAAATTGCCCTTGGCAAACAAGCATGCTAACCTTAAACGACAGGAGAATCCATGAGAAAGCGATCGCAACAAAGGCTTCTACCGGTATGGGCATTTTTTCTTGTCCTGATGATTTTACTGACGGGCTGCTCTTCGAGTAAAAACGACAATCCGCGAGTCAACGTGACCATTTTGCAAACCACGGACCTGCACAATGCCGCATCCGGTGTGGGATCTTTCAATGCCTATACCCCGATGGACATCTCCGACGCCGATACCGTCAAGGGCGGGTGGGCGCGGCTTGCCTCAAAAATACAAACAATACGACTGGCTAAAAGAATGGCAGGCGGCGCCGTGCTGCTTGTGGACAGCGGTGACTTCAACATGGGCACTGTCTATGACATGCTTTGGAACAGCAACCCGGCGCCGTTTCAATTCCTCAGCGCCATGCAATACGATTTCACAACTTTTGGAAACCATGAGTTCGATTACGGCCCTAAAAAGCTGGCGCTGATGATTAACAAGGCAAAGGCGGCGACGGGCGGGTTTGCCATACCGATCATCGCCACGAATACGGTATTTGACGGCATTCCGGGAACGGCGGACGATGATCTCGAAGCATTGAACCAATCGGGCGCCATCATTACCGATTATTATGTCAAAACATTCCGGAACGGCCTGAAGGTCGGCATCATCGGTCTGATGGGCAAGAAATCCGACGAATACGCTCCCAATGCGCCGCCGGTGACTTTCAAAAGCGATTATACCAATGCGGCCGTGCAGGCGTTTATTCAGGCAAAAGTGGACGCGCTCCGCAATACGGAGAAGGTACACGTCGTCATTGCCCTGTCCCATTCGGGCATTACGGATCCCAACGGAACCCCCGCCGGCGACGATATCACGCTGGCCCAGAATATCACCGGCATCGACATTATTGCTTCGGGGCACGATCATGAAACGACGAACAACATTGTGCCGGTCGTCAACGGCGCCCACACCTCCTATATCATCTGCGCCGGCGCCAACGGGACGAACCTTGCCCAAATCGATTTTACCGTGAATCTGCAAACAAAAAAAATCGCTGGAGCTCCCACTCTTACCAATTATGCCATCACCAGCGCGATTGCCGGCGACTACCGGATCAACACCCTGGTGCAGGAGATGAACACAGCCATCAATAACATTCTGGCCCCGCTGGGCACGATGCTTTCGGCCATTGTGGCCACATCGAGCCTGGACCTTTTGGAACCGGACCGTGTCAAAGAGTTCGGTTTAGGTAACCTGCTTGCCGATGCCATGCGTTATGTCGGGACGAAACCCGGTGATCCAACCATCGGCGCATTTGCAAACGGTGTCATCCGGGGAACTTTTCAGAAAGATCAGGTCATCGCTTTTGCCGATCTCTACGCGGTTGTGCCTCTCGGGCTGACCACGGATGATACCCAGAATCCGCTTCTGCCCGGCTATCCGCTGCTCAAGGTGTATGCCAACGGCAACGAAATATGGGACATCTGTAAACTGGACGCGACATTAATAGGTTTGAATGTTTTTCCAAATTATTTTATCAATCTTTCAGGCATCAAATACACCTACACCACCGGAACCAACACCATCAACGATGTTCAGGTCTATGCGTGGAATGATTATCTGGGCACCGGCCCGACGACGCCGATGGCCAAGGGGACGGGAACACTCTATCCCATTATTATTGACAAGTACGTGATGGATATGATCCTCACAGACAGCGTGCAGAACTTAATGGCCGCACTCAGTGTATCGCTGCACCCGAAACTGGCCGATGGAACGCAAGTGGACAAGAACAACCTGATGAGCGCGCGCCTGGACCGGGACAGTTCAAAGCCAGGCATCCAGGAATACAGCGCCTGGTCAGGCACCCTGAAGTATTTCACCGACAACGGCGGACTGAACAAAACGATTCCCACGGTGCCCTATAACTTGTCCATGCCCAGGATGATTGCTGAATAAAAACGGTTTTCTGTACAATCAATTTCCCTATGGGGCAAGCAGTATCCGTTTGAGCATCCTCAGCAGCTCTTCCGCGATAAAGGGTTTGGCCAGAATGTAATGGCCTCCGATCTTTTGATTATTGGGCAACTCACTTGACCTGACCGCTGCGGTCAGAAACAGAATGGGGATGCTGCTGGTCTCCGGATCTTCTTTTAATTTTTCGGCAACGGCGGTTCCGTCGATATCAGGCATCATGATATCCAGAATAACCGCATCCGGTTTGTACAATTTGCACTTTTCCAATCCCTCGTTGCCGCCATACGCGCTCAGGACATCATAACCATTTGCCTGAAGACGCGATACCACCATTTTGACAATGTTCGGTTCATCATCCACGATCAGAATTTTTTTTGCCACGTCTCCTCCTCAATTGCCACTGAAATATTAGGACAGAGGACCTTTGGGAATCTCAAAGGTGAAAGTGCTTCCCTGCCCGGCCACGCTCTTGACGGAAAGGGTTCCTCCATGTAATTCAACGATGGCCCTGGCGATGGCCAGCCCCAGCCCCGTCCCTTTTTCTTGTATGCCCTGATTTCCCCTCACTTGATAAAACTTGCCGAATATTTTAGGAATGTCTTCATTGCGAATGCCTATTCCCGTGTCGGTCACGGAACAGATTACGAGATGCTCCTGTTTCCTGACGGACAATTCCACATGGCCCTGGCTTGTAAACTTCAAGGCATTGCTCACCAGATTATTCCAAACCTGAAGCATCTTGTCCTGATCGATATGGACTTCCATGACGGATTCGGAAAAGGTTGCCTTCATCTGAATGTCTCTGGCGTCAGCCTGCGGCTTAAACAGCTTTGTCACGTGTTTGATGATTTCCACCATGTCCGTCTGTACTTTTTGAATGTGAAACTGTCCTGCTTCAATTTTGGAGATGTCCAGTAAATCATCGATGAGAGAGGAGAGCCTTTTTGTGCTGGCTTGGACGATGCCGAGGAACTCTCGCTGATCTTCTGTGGTCGGTCCCAGGATCCCGTCCAGAACCTGGCTGACTCCCTCGAAGATGGTGGTCATCGGCGTTCGCAGTTCGTGGCTGACATTGGAGATGAGATCATCTTTGGCGCGGTTTGCCCTTTCCGCCGCTTCCTTGGCGTGACGAAGCGCCGCTTCCATGTGTCTCTGTTCCGTAATATTGTGATAAACGCTTTGATATCTCGTGGGATTTCCCCCGGTGTCCCGCGTCAGGCTCACCGATAATTCCGTGATTTTTTCCTCGCCGTATTTATTCCGCCAGGTCAGTTCAAAATTCTTGATCGGCTCCCCTGTTCGTAAAACATTGCGGAAGATCTGCATGGCCAGGTCGGCGTTCCTGTCATCCAGAAAAGCCCGATAATTCATCCCCTGCAGCTCTTCGCGGCAATACCCGGTTTCGATGACAAAGGCCTGGTTGGGAAAGACGATATTACCCGCCAGGTCATACTCTGCATAGGGATCCGGGATCGTCTCGACAATTGTTCGATAGCGTTCCTCATTGTTGTACATATTTATTTTCTGTCCAGTTCCCTTCTCACGGCAAGACCGATTTTCTCCAGAATGTAGGGTTTGCGGACGAAAGCCCCGGCGCCCATTTTCTGGGCTTGCCTGACGCGGTCAGTCTCCGAAAAACCGCTGACGAGGATGGCCTTCTGACCGGGATTGATTTTACATAGTCTCCGGTAGGCTTCCATCCCGTTCATACCCGGATCCATGATCATATCCAGAACGATCAGGTCGGCTTTTTTATTTTTGAGATACGCAATCGCCTCTTCCCCGCCGGCGACAGCGTCAACCGTATAACCCAGCTTGGCCAGCATACCTGCGGCAAGCTCTCTTTGCACCTGAATATCATCCACCACCAGGATGGATTCACCCTTACTCACAAAAGAAGCGGGGCATATGTCCTTTTCAAGCTCTTCCCGGGTGACTGGAAAATAAAGCGTAAAGGTGTTTCCCCGCCCTTCTTCACTTGTCACATCAATGTATCCAAGGTGGTCCTTCACCGTGCCCCAGACAGCCGCCAGTTCCAGACCGGTCCCGTTTCTTCCCAGCGCCTTTTTCGTGTAGAAGGGTTCAAAAATTTTGCCCAGGTCACTTGCGGAAATAACATCGCCGGTGTCAGAGATCATGAGGATTGCATAATCCCCTTCCTGCATGGCATCATACCCGCTGATGGGGTGATCCAGGTAGCGGTTTTCCGTTTTAATGGTCACGTCTCCCTGGTCGGAAATAGCCTCCGCGGCGTTTAAGACCAGATTCATGACCATGTGGCCTAAACGGAGGGAAGACCCCTTAATATTGAGAAGTCCTTCGTCAAGATTGGAGCGGATTTTCACACCCAGGTGATAGCATTTCATTTTTCCGAACTCCGGTGAAGAGAGATAATCGGAAATAACCTTGTTCAGATTGACCACTTCTGAAAAGGCTGCGCCGCTTCGCGCCAGCGTCAGTAAATCCTGGACAATGGCGGCGCCTTTCAGGCTCGATTGCAGCACATTGTCGGCATACTGCCCCAGAGGACTTTCCTTGGATAGCTTTTCCACCAGCAGTTCCGAAAATCCGATCAGGGCGCCGAAGATATTATTCAGATCATGGGCCACGCCGCCGGCCAGCGCTTCCAGAGCCTCCATCTTTTCCGCACGGGCCAGACGTTCTTCCAGGATTCGTTTCTCCTCCCCGGATTGTCTGTCTTGGATGGATGCGTCTTCGAGGACACTGATTCTTTGTTCCAGATCCTGATAGGTGGGTTTAGCAGTCACGGGTGCTTCCTCCTCCTGTTATGAATTTATTGCTATCATAAATACCGCAAAACGACAATATGAAGGTGTTGATAATTCCCCTTTTTCAGGATGTTGATTTTATGCTAAACCGTAAAATGAAAAAGGAACCAGACTCGGAAGCAGGGCGTGCGAAGATGACTTCCATCCCCTGAAAGAATTTGCATCAAAGGCGATTTTCTGCTGAAACGATGGCTATGAAAAAAACCGTCATTTTTGTGTTGCTGGCGGCCTGGGGAATCTATTACTGGCACAGCAATCGACCCATTACCTATGAAGGGCGGGGACAAATTGTTCAAGAGCAGCCCGTGCAAAAACCGGCATCGAAAACGGAGTTCCGTTTTAAAGAGAAATATACCATGATTCCTCTGGCGGATTTTGCAATAAGGGCGCGCGTGTTGTCGAGCGAAAGGTATCGGTTTGATGATGCATCCGAGCTTGCCCCGGTTGATCTGTTGCTGGGATGGGGCGTCATGTCTGATGATCAGATTCTTTCCGCGCTGGAATTATCACAAGGCAGCCGGTGGTTTTTCTGGCATTGTAAAACCCTGCCCGTTGCGCAAGACCAGATCGAACACAACGCCGCCAATATGCATCTGATTCCGGAAAATGACGCTATTGAAAGCGCCATCAAAAAAGCTAAAACCGGGAATCTGGTCAAATTTAAAGGCTATCTGGTGAAAGTCATCAGAAATGACGGCTGGCAATGGCAGAGTTCCTTGACCAGAAATGATACGGGAAGCGGGGCCTGCGAAGTTGTTTTTGTGACAAACTTTGCCATCGTTTGGTAAGCCTTCCCGAATCCGGCATATCCCGCTTTTGGGGAAACAATAAAAAAACCGGACAGCCTTGCGGCTGCCCGGTTCCTTAATTCCTTATTGTGCTTGTGCTATTTTTCGATGGTTAAAAACCCGTTCGGATGGAAGTCCGCACCGGCAACCTTTTTCGCAATCCCCTTCTGATCCAGGTAGGGGGTGATGCCGCCCATGAAGAACGGCCAGCCGGCGCCCATGATGACACCGGTATCCACATCTTTGGGACTTGCCACGACACCCTCTTTGAGGATGATGTCAACTTCTTTGGCAACACGCTCCAGCACCCGCGCTCTGATCTCGTCGTCGGTGAACTTCTTGGTTCCCTGCGGCCAGCCGGCTTTGATTTCGGGATCGACATCAATGCCCGTTTCGGTGAAGGTAACCAGCTGTTTTTTGCCCTTGGCCACCAGGTTCTTGAGACCCGGATTGACCGGGAACCGGTCAGGGAAATACTTGTTGAGCGTTTCCTGAACATGCAGCGCAATGGCGGGACCCACCAGAGCGGCCAGGGTAAACGGCGACATGGGGAAGCCCAGCTCATGAACCGCGGCATCCACCTGCATGAAATCCCCGCCTTCATCGATGCACTGGAAGATGCCGTCCATCCAGGCCAGCAGAATTCTGTTGACCAGGAATCCGGGGGCATTTTTCACCAGAACCGGTGTTTTCTTGATCTTCTTGGCAATGTCAAATGCGGTTGCCAGAACGACATCGCTGGTCTTGTCGGTTTTGATGATTTCGACAAGCGGCAGGACGGCGATGGGGTTGAAGAAATGGAACCCGATCACGCGGGACGGATCCTTCAGGAACTTGCCCATTTCGGCAACATCCAGGGAGGATGTATTGGTGAGGAAGATACATTCGGGCTTGCAGACGGCTTCCAGTTCTCCGAAAACCTTCTGTTTGATGCCCATTTCTTCGAAAACGGCTTCGATCACGAAGTCGCAGTCCTTGAAGGGGGCGTAGTCAACCGTACCGGTGATGATCTCTTCGCCCATCCACTTGGCGTCGGCTGCGGACAGTTTGCCTTTTTTGGCTGTTTTGGCAAGCTGTTCTCTCACGTAGGCCAGACCCTTATCCACGAATTCCTGCTTGATGTCCTTCATGATGACCGGGCACTGGTAGCGCTGTGCGAATAACAGGGCCATCTGGGAGGCCATCAGGCCGGCGCCGATGACGCCGATCTTGGCGATCTTGTTGCCTTTGACTTCTTTCGGCGGACGGCCGGGAAGTTTCTTGGCGCGACGCTGGGTCAGATCGAAAGAGTAAACACCGCATTTGAACTGATCCGACAGGATCATATCGGCGAGAATTTCAGTTTCCTTCTGGAATCCTTCATCCAGGGACCATGATCCTGCGCCCTTAATGAGTTCAAGCGCCTGGTAGGGAGCTATTGCTCCTGAATGAACTTTGCCGACGATGGCTTCTTTGGTCTTCTTGTAGAGCTCGTCGCTCATCTTCGGATCAACCTTCTTGCGCTCAATCTTTTCTTCGCCGGTGATGATGCGCTCCAGTAAAGCGATGGAGTCATCCATGAACTCTGCCGGGGGAATGAGTTTATCCGCCAGGCCCATCTCGAAGGCCTTCTTGGAATTGAGCATCTTATTCATGTTGAGCGGGTTGTTGATGATGATTTCGATGGCCGCTTCCGGTCCGCACAGTTTGGTGACCAGCTGCGTTCCACCCCAACCCGGCACAAGGCCTAAGAAGCACTCGGGCAGGGCATAATGATCACATCCGCCCGGACTCTTGGAAATGGTACGGTAATCGTGGTAAAGGCCGACCTCGACGCCGCCGCCCATCGCCGCGCCGTTGATAGCTGCCAGTGTCGGAACCTTCAGATTCATAATACGTTTGAACGTATTATGTCCCATGGCGCCGATCTGGAGAAGATCCTCTCTTTTTGCGTTCGGATCTACGCTCATAATGTCGGCACCCACATTGAAGATGAAAGGCTTGCCGGTCATGATCCAGCCTTTCACATCCTTGTCTTTCTCGACAGTGTCGATAATTTTGTTTAGAAATTCAAAGGCCTCAAAACCCCACGTATTGGGGATATTGTAGAACTGCCCGTTGTCCATTGTAACAATTGCTATTTTCCCAGCCTTTGCTGACTGAAAGAAATTGAGTTTACATTCTGTTATATATTTAGCCATAGCCTTAACCTCCTATAATTTTTTCCCTACGACGTTTTCCCAAATGATCGAACCACCCATGCCGAGACCGACACACATGGTGGTCAGTCCGTACTTCGCTTTCGGATTCAACTCGAAGTCCTGCGCCAATTGCATGCTCAGGCGAACACCGGAGCTGGCCAGCGGGTGGCCCATAGCAATTGTTCCGCCGTAAGGGTTAAGGCGTGGGTCTTGAGGTAGCTTCATGCCAAAGTGCTTCATGAAACCAACAGCCTGTACAGCAAAAGCCTCGTTCAGTTCGATGATGTCGAGATCGTCAAATTTCATATTGAAGTTCTTGAGAACCTTTTCCGTGGAAGGTACAGGACCCCATCCCATAATGGACGGATCCACGCCGACAAATCCGGCGCCGACGAACTTCATCTTGGGTTTGATTCCCAGTTCTTTGCATTTCTTGCCCGACATAATCAGCGACACGCAGGCACCATCATTCAAACCTGAGGCGTTTGCCGCGGTGACATGGCCTTCCGCCTTGAAGGGAAATTTCCGGAAATTCTTAATACTCTCCAGTGTTGTTCCGCGTTTGGCCTGCTCATCGTAGTTGGCAACTTTCCATCCGTTGGGAGAAAATACCGTCATGTCTACGCAGTGTTTTGCATAGTAGCCCTCATCCAAGGCCTTGAAATATTTTTCCAGGCAATGGAAAGCATACTCGTCCGCTTCTTCCTTGGTAACCGGCTGTTCGCCATTTTCGGGAAGCCAGTCATGGAGTTTTTCCGCCGTGTTGCCCATGTTGAAATACTTGACCTCCACCATCTTCTCGGTGACGACCCGCGGGTTCGGGTCTGCGCCCGCTCCCATGGGATGGTGAGCCATGTGCTCAACACCGCCGGCAATAATGATGTCGGCACAGCCTGTCTTGATGAACGATGAACCGATGGCCTGGCAGGTCATACCGCCCGCGCACATCCTGTCCACCGAAAATCCGGGAACCTCCACAGGGAGACCAGCGGTGAGAACCGTCACTCTTCCCATCGTGGTACCCTGATCTCCGACCTGTGTCGTTGCGCCCCAAATGTTGTCGTCCACCTCGTCCCAGGGAACGTTCGGGTTTCTTCTGATAAGTTCTTTCATGACTTTCGTCACCAAATCATCCGCGCGCGTGGTCCAGTAATGGCCGTCCTGTCTGGCCTTTCCAAACCATGTACGCACTCCGTCTACAAAATACGCATCTCTTAAATCCATA
>CAYOPU010000070.1:0-10791 GCA_964405915.1 uncultured Smithella sp.
TGTTGGCCGCTGGGCGCTCCAAGGGCGCGAGCGTCATACTTGCCTGCCAGGACATCGGTCAGATCACCGCGCTATACGGCAAGGAGCAGATGGGCTCGTTGACCAATAACTGCAATACTTCTGTGTGTTTGCAGCTTGGCGATCCGGACAGCCAGGAATACATGTCTAAACTCTTCGGCGAACGCGAGCTACTCGAAACCGACGAAAGCTACTCCATGGGCTCCGAGGACATGCGGGACGGGCTGTCGCTTTCCCGTAAGCGCCGAAAGGAAAGGCTTATTCTTCCGAGCGAAATAGCAACGTTGCCGAAGCTATCAGCATACATCAAAATGCTGCACCATGACATCGTCCTCGACAAATTAACACGCAAAGATCGCCCAGTGGTGGCCGAGGCACTGGTCGAAAAATTAACCTACCGCATTACGGGCCGGCAGGATGAAATAATCGCAGTGGCGGAGGCAGAGGCTGCGGCGGCAGAACCGGAGAAACCAATAGAACTTTAAATCCGAAAAAAGGCAAATGGTAATACAGATACAAGGGAGTAAAAAAAATAAAAAAGAAAGAAGGAGGTACCAAACATGAACATGAAAAAGAAAATAGCAACGATGGCGGCAATTACCATTCTGGCGGCGACGGCGACAGCGGGGGCGGCGGAAATTATTTTTGTACCTAACGAAACCTTTAATTTTTGCTGGGCGAACTGCCGTGATGATCGCAATACATGTGCTGTCATGTGCGCAGACACATCAACTGCACAGTGGGTATTTGAAAACATGTGGCAAAGAGGTTCTTCTAAGGCGGAAGCAATATTCAACCTTGTGGCCTATACCATGGCGGAAGCCCTACTCGATGTAGAGACTCATGATTTCTTACCTGGAATGGCGTACAAGGTAACAATGGTGGAGGTGCGAAAATGATTACTAATTTACTAATCGAAGTTGTGATCGCCTGCGGGTTTATCCTTCTCATTGCTTCCCGTTGATCGCTTATAGGCACTGAAAGGAGAATAATATTATGCGAATACAAACAGAGACGCTCATCGATCTCATAAAAAACGAGTGCGAAAAAATTGGGCGCCGACCAGAACAGGAATTCCTATTTTGGGCAAAGTGCATAGCGTGCGGCGGAAATATATATATCGGCTTATACGATATGGTTTCATACGCTGATAACGGCTACCTAACTTTTGCGGAGCCACGGATGACCCACGACCCTCGGCAGCATGAAATATGCGGGTGCGAGAGGGAACTGGGGCTTAACGATAATAGCATCCTGCAGGCGATGATGCAGCTGGAGCATAAGTACGGCAGAAAAGCCCTGGAGGAAATGGCCCATATACACGGGCAGGGGGGGCTAAATTGAAAATAAAAATATTTTTATTGATCGTTTTCCTTTTGGCTTTGTCGGGGTGCGGGATCATCAAATCCGCCCTCCCTTCTTTCGGTGCATCAGCGGGGAAACAGCCGGAATATTCCATGTGTGCGGTATATCCGATAGGACACGATGAATTCGTGGTTATTGGAGAAAGCCAAGATGAAATGGAGCGGCGTATTCTGCGTCAACTCGCACAGCAGGTGGATTATCTTCGGGGGGGTGTCAAGGTCGATATGGCTTGCTCCGGGCAAGCTGCGCAATGGCTTTATGATGGAATGGGCAGCAGGATCGCAGCCAAAATATCGCCGCGCCGGTGCCACATATCCTCACCGAAAGGAGGGGATTATGCGGTTGCTTGCGGCGGAGAATCTAAATTTAAAGGAACAATAAACAGCAATGTGACACTTGACCACAGAAAGGAGAAATTAAATGAAGAAAATCATTAATGTATTGATTGTATTGACTCTGGCGCTTGTTAACAGAGAAATAAAAAAACATGAACCAACTGGCGACCGTATCCAATTGCTGAATTTTATGGCCATGCAGGGGTCATTGGCCGTAGCAGAAAAGTTATCAAGTAAAAGCGAAAAGCGGATTGCGCATAATCATGCAGCCCAGTCGTTGCTGCACGTGATGACCATGGTCCTTGAAGGCAAAATTAAATTAATTGCCTTGACGATGAACTCTCGGGATAACGGGCAGCGCATTAGCCTGGAACTGATCAATTCCGCCACCGCCGCCGTAAGGAGCAATTAAGATGAACTCACCTAACACGATCGGCAACATGCCAGCCAATCCTGCTTACCTCGACAGTATGATTCGTACCATGCTGTCGATGGTAGAAGCCCAAGACGCCTACACGGCCGCACATCAGCGCAATGTATCCAATCTGGCTTGCATGGTAGCGAATCAACTGGGGTGGAATGCCATGCGCATTGAGGGACTTCGTTTTGCTGCCCTCATTCACGACATCGGGAAAATCTCCATTCCTTCCCAGATCCTCCACAAGCCGACCATGTTGTCTGAACTGGAATTCAAATTCATCAAAATGCACTGCATTACTGGATCCAACATTGTTGAAAATATTGAATCGCCGTGGCCGTTAGCAAGAATCATTTTGGAACATCACGAACGCCTCGACGGCAGCGGGTACCCTTATGGCATTAAGGGCGATTCCATTCTCCTGGAATCACAAGTACTCAGTGTGGCCGATGTTGTCGATGCAATCATTATGCATCGGCCTTACCGCCCGGCAATAGGCATGGATGCGGCAATCAGCGAAATCGAAAACCACAAGAACACCGCATTCAATGGGGATGTTGTTGAGGTATGCACCAGGATACTCAAAAATAATCTTCAGTAGGTTCTTCCTATCCCACAAGTTCGACGCGCCGAACTTGTGGGAACACTTGACACTATCTTTCATTGGCAAGTTTTCACTCCAATGTTCGTTGCAACGAACTATGCCGGAAGTTATTGTATTAATGGGTAAAAAAACGCCGGGCTTGAATGCCCGGCGTGGGTTGTTACCGATTGATTTGCATTATTATCCTTCAGGAGGGGTGGCAGGAGGATAGTTTAGCGTTGCAAGAAAATCTGTCTGCGCTTGAGTAAGATTCCACCAAGACGTTATTTCTGGAATTTCTACCCCCATTGTCCCAAGAGATATAGCCCAGACGGTATACTTTACAGCAGGATCGCTGGACTTGTGTTGAGCAACGGCGACCCAATTCAACCGAGCATTGCTCAAAATGGTGAGTTCTACGTCTTTGCCGGCATAATCCTGCACCGGAATGCACGTTGTAAGTTCAGGATCAGCCACAAATGCCGCCTGACAATAGCTGTACGTGTTCCGCAGAGCCTCTTTTGCCTTTGCATCACGAGCTTGCATTATGATCGTGTTATAGGATCTTACTTGAGGAATGATAATGCTTGCCATTACCCCCATAATGACTATTACTATCGCCAATTCGATCAAAGTATAACCCTTCTGTCCCTTCAAAATCTTTTTCATAACTTTTCTCCTTTCTTCTTCTCTGTTAGTTTTTTTGCGGCGTAGGAGCAGAGAACTCCTGGGGCGTTTTACCCTGCCACTTGTTTATGTATTACTTTTCTGCTCTCGCCCTGTCTGCCGGATTCCAGCCAGTGTTCAACACCGCGCCAAAAAAAATGGTCGTATTTTCCGCAACGCGTAATGCTTATGCGTAGCGCACACTCGACCTCGGCCAGGGGATCCTGATACTGCTTTTTTTCGATTTCCATTCTCCGTCTCCTTTCATGTAATTTTTTTACCTTATGGAGATGTATTACTTCCGGGTGGTGGGGACTTTTCCTGCTTCGGTGCCTTTTTTTAAAAAATAGTTCGATGCTCCGAACTTTTCTTATTGCTGGGGTGGGGGGGGGGAGCCACCCCTGGCACCGAAGGGAAAATATGAGAACATTGGATGGCAGGTTTTTACTATGTGCCCCCTTTTTGAGTTCGATGCGCCGAACTCCGTCGGATAGCCGCACCCCCTCAAGGCACCGAAAGAGGAAAATATGAGAGCAACAAGTTCGGTGCGTCGAACCCAAAAAATGCGCCGAGGTTGTTTGTCCCCGGCGCTGGAGGAAGGAAAGAAATATTGGACGGGGAGGAGCCCGCCCTTGGTATAATATTACCTTTTGCCGGCATGCGAAGCCGAATAGGACGCCTCCGGGCCTCCGGCGGGACGTTGAGAGGGTAGTTAGTCATTATTCTGGAAATAATTAAGCGCCAATGTGCCCAATGTGCGAAAATTCATCAAAAACGAACAAACAACACAAAAAAGAACTAAAAAATTTAAAAATCCCAAAATTGATCGAATAATGGAAAAAATTGACCAAATAATAAAAAACAAGACACAATGATAATTTCGTAACAAAAAAATGATAATTTCGCAGATAAGGGACTCCTTTCTTTTTTCCCTTTCAGGCTTACCAGACATACAAGTTCGACGCATCGAATTTTCGGTGCAGCTCCCTCTTTCATCACTCCCGCACAAATAAGAAAAGTTCGACGCGCCGAACTTTTACCCATCCCCCGACTGCACCTAAGAGGGAAAATGAGAGACAGGGGGAGGGCATATTGCCCCCTGCGGCACTCCGCACGCGAATCTTTCACCCGTAACACTTTAAAGAGTTCGGCGCGTCGAATTTCCCCCGCCTTGCACAAACATGCCGTTTTTAAAAAGTAATACAGAGAGAGGAGACAACTAAAGGCAAAGCCGGGCCAAAGACGCGGCGAAAGGAGAAAAAAAATGGATGAAAGAGATTATGAATGTAATGTGAAATGTACTGTGTGCAAAAAGACTTTTACTATTAATTATAATCCTGGGCCTTTTTGCTGGGGCATGAAATGCCCTAAATGCAGCGCAAAAATACGAGAACAGATAAATCAGGCGGCAGCGAAATCAAACGCGCAGGCCGGTCTTCCGCCATTGGTGGGTAGCCAAAAACAAGTTGCATGGGCCGAAATGGTGCGTAAACAGAAAATAAGATCGATTATTCTTGATCACTGTTCCCTTAAAAAATTGGATAAAGACAGGCTCAAGGCGGCAGCAGAAAATTTAAAGAGTAGGACCGCCGCAGCGTGGTGGATCGATAACAGAGATAAATTCTCAGAAACCCTGTTACGCCAAGAATATGAGATCACTGAAAAGCCTCTTCCGCCGGAAGAAAAGAAAATCGCTGACGAGGCCAAAGCAGAAGCAATGATGGAGGCCACTGTACGACCAGAAAAGCCAAAAACTGAGACCGTGGCGGAAATTCGTGTTGATGGACAAACAGTTGAAGTTAATTTTCCCGAGATGCGGGGTGATTTTCGGGAATTGGTAAAAAATCTTAGGTTCCGATGGAACAAGGAAAAGTATATTTGGTTCCGGGACGTAACAATCATAAACGGCACACCGCATGATCGTGCGGCCGAACTTGGCAACAGCCTGTTGGCTCTGGGAATCCCAATCCGGATTTTTGATGAAACACTCCGCGTGCATGCGGTTTATGGTACGTTCGAGCTTGAACAAAAACGCTGGATCACTACTTGCGCGGAGGGCAAATACGAGGGATGGTATGTGTTGTCGTGGCCTTATGGCGATGATGTTTACAGAGCTGCTAAACGTCTGCGTGGCAGTCGTTATGATAAGCCGGCAATCTTAGTCCCCGCCGAGCAGTACCAGGAAATTCTTGATTTTGCACAAATGTATCAATTTGCGATGACTGACGATGCGCAAGAATTAATTAACAAGGCCCGCGCAATCCGAGAAAAAGCTTTAACCGTAAAAGTGAATAGGAGAAAGGAGCAGGAACTACCAAGACCGGGCGACGTGCCCGCACCATTGGCCATACCTAAAGATGTGGAGGTGCCCGATGAATTTAAAGACTGATTTATTGCCACACCAGCGCGCCGCCGTTGAAAAACTTCTGCCTTTGCGGATCGGGGCGCTATTTATGGAAATGGGAACCGGCAAGAGCCGCACGGCATTAGAATTAATTCAGCGGCGCCAAGAGAAGATCAGCAAGGTCGTCTGGTTTTGCCCGGTAGCATTGAAGGATACGATCCGGTTTGAGATCTGCAAACATACGGACACAGCGCCGGACCAGATACATGTATTCAATCAGAAAACCAGTGAGCGCTGCATTCCGGCTGTTTTCTGGTACATAGTTGTTGGCATTGAGTCAATGTCCTTGAGTAAGCGTGTCATATTCACTGTTAACGCCCTTATCGATGAATACACAATGGCCATTGTCGATGAGTCAAGTTACATTAAGGGACATCGTGCAGCACGCACAGACTGGATCACCCGCGTGTCCGAGCGCGCCCGGTACCGTCTTATTCTGACCGGCACACCTATCAGTCAAGGCGTGGTAGATTTGTTTGCACAAATGCGCTTTTTGTCGCCAGTGATTCTTGGGTATAGGTCATTTTATTCCTTTGCGGCGAATCACTTGGAATACAGCGTGAAATACCCCGGCCTGATCGTTCGGTCACATAATACAGCTTTCCTGGCGGAGAAAATAAAGCCATACGTTTACCAAGTTACAAAGTATGACTGCCTTGATCTGCCGGATAAGCTGTATCACTCGGAATATTTCTACATGTCCGAAAATCAGCGTAGGGCCTATGAATGGGCTAAAGAGGAAATCTTATCTGCTATCGATGACGATCAACAATTTAATTCATACATCATTTTTCATCTGTTTACCGTATTGCAAATGATTGTTTGCGGGTTCTGGCACAGAACTGACCCCAAGACCGGAGAGGAACATTTTCACGAATATCCTCACAACCGCATAGTCAAGCTGATGGATGTTATTTCCAGAATACCGGAAAACGATAAAGTGATTTTATGGGCAAAGTATAAATATGACATTCAACAAATTAAAAGCGCCTTGGCCATGCGGTATGGAGTTGAAAGCACGGCATTGTTTTATGGGGAAATTGATGAGAAAAAACGCACCGAACAGGTGAATAGATTCCGCAGCGGTGCGCGGTTCTTTCTGGCTACGCAAAGCTGCGGAGGCCACGGCCTGACAATAAATGAAGCTCACCATGTAATATTTTATAACAATGCCTTTAAATTCAGCGAGCGTTTGCAGGCCGAGGACCGGTGTCACCGGATAGGGCAAACGCACCCCGTAACCTACGTTGATCTTATATGTAGGGACTCCATTGATACGCGCATTGATGACGCATTGGCTGCAAAAGGCAACACAGTTGAGAAATTCAAGGCCGAAATAGAAAAAATAAAGGACAAGGACACGTTAAAAGAACGGATTAAAAATTTGTAACCGGCGAGAAGTTCAGCGCGCCGAACTATTTTGTCGCGGGGGAAGATCGCACCGAAGGAGAAAATGTATCAAATTGGTTGTAAAATTCTTCAAGCTAAAGTTCATTTTTAATTTTTTTCCACCGAGCTTCGGCCATTTTACGAGCTTCTTCGCTGGTTAGTTTCTTAACCGCTTTTCGGCGAGAAACACGCGCTGCTTCACTGACCACCAGGCGTTCAGGTATCTCTTTACCACAGTGAGGACATTTCATTCGTATTTACTCCCACGATCTGGAATATTGATGATTCCGAAAAGAATGAGCTATGCCCAGTTGCTGTTTCAGCCGTAAATATTCTTCCGGCTCCATCCCCAAATTGTTGCAGATTTCCTCATCCATCAGGCCCAAGTTTTCGAGATTGACGATAAGATCGCTCATTAACTCAACCTGGTGCATTCCCTTTATTCGGTTCATAAGTACAGTCAGTTGCACGGCATCGTGATACGGTAAATCAAGATCAATCACGGATACTTTTTCCGCGCCAAGCTGCTTTAATTTTTCATACCTGTGATAACCGTCGATAATCCGGTATTTTTCTTCTTTTTTGTCCCAGGTTACAATGAGCGGAAACAGAAAACCGTATTTCAGGATGCAATCACCCAGCAGGTTCATTTCATTTTTGGGCATCTTATTCGGATTGTAATTATTCGCAAATAATTGATCCATATCCACAATTTTTGATTGTCTTATAGTAATGTCATCCATTTTTCTTTCATCCTCCGTACCTTTTCGTCTTTTTTGGTGTCAAACGGCCTGGAATTTTCGTAGTCATTGATTAGTAACTGGCCAACTTGTGACTGATAGGTTTTTTCTGATTCCGTCTGATTGGCGTAACGCTTGATAAATCTATCGCGATGATCATCTGTCGGGATATTGGCCAGTAAAAAATCACGAAATTCTTTCCATGATTGATAGTGTTTAGGCAATGTTTTATTATTAAACATCAGTTTTTCGGCGGCATAGCGGCTGGCGGAAGAAATCCCGCCGATCCGCTCAAATAATCGGTCATAGGTTTCCGGTTCATACTTGGGCAAATCGACTAGGCATTTATAAGATTTTTCATGAATCAGGTTGGATATACGCATTTTTTTATAGATGCTGTAGCCGTCCATGAACATCAGATCGTAAATCTTGTTGTATTTTACGTCGTAGTCATAGATAAATTTCCAAACGTCGTAAACTGTCCAGTCGTATATCGGATAAAAAGTTTTAATGTCTCCGTTCATCGATCCCCATTTGATTCCGTTCCATCCGGGGAATTTTGTCACGGCACGGTATCGCGTAATACTCTCATCGGCTCTCAATCCGACCAGATATGCCGCCGATGTGTCTTTTTTCTCATACCAGGTAATGAAATCATAAAAACGTTTTGGGTAATCCTCGTCAATATCATGGATGGCCAGAGGATCTTTCTCGCGCATCCACTTTTCACCTTTTCCCCAGGCATAAAGGAAATAATCAGAGTAGCTGGTGGCGTTGGTCATGTAGATCGGCACCTGGTACCAATATGGCATGACCACAGGATTGCTCATCATGTCACGGATAATTTCAACCGAATGGGCATATTCAGCTTCCTGGTCTACAAAAAACGCACTGATTTTGCGTTCCCGCAATTCAGCTTCCTGCACACACAAATAAAAAAGAACGGAGCTATCCTTCCCGGATGAAACAGATACGCTAATGTGATCAAAATTATCAAACAACATGGCAATCCGCTCTCTTGCGGCATCAAGTACGTTTTTAATTAGATATGTTTTCATACTTCACTACCTCGTTATATATCCCCATCCGGCGGAGATTTTCTTCCGTCATAAAACGATAAATTCCTATATCCGGCATAATGATTTTCGGCGGTTCGGGGAATAGCAGATCATCTGCCGGGCGTTTACGATAGGAATCAAATGAAATATTAAGCCCGTAACGATCATTGGCCAGCTTCAGTAGATCATTGATGATCAATTTCGGTGTGTTTCGACGGGTAAATACTGCTTCTTTGGCCTCTGCATACCATGATTCATCGGACTCATCGATGTCCGTAAACTCAAATTCCGTAACGAGCGGATCCAAATCGGATACAGTATCAGCAATAAACAGCCGGATATTATCTTTCGACAGGCGGCAATCCGGAATATCTCGATAAAACCAGTGCTCCCATTCGGTTTCGATGGCATAACTGTAGGTAATGCCGAAATTTCCACAGTTCGCAATCGAATAATGAAACCACAAGCGCCAAGGCTCGCCAATAAAAGGCTCATTATCGATACAAATCTTCCGGATGTTTGGTGTCATAGTTTGCAGATATTCATTCACCATGTCACAGCGGTTGCTGGGTGTGATAATACGGTTCAGCCCTACTAAAATAATCAGTTCAGGCTGAAAAAGCGTATATTTGTTTTTAAATTCCAAAAATTCCATGTATTCCGCACCCGATATTTTAGGTAAACTATATCCAAAGCCATCCCGATAGATAACCATTGTGTTGGCCGGCGGATCATCAATCCGCGCAGTTGAAGTATCCTTTAGAAACTGTACTTTCATATTGTCCGCCCAGTTTATTGACTCGATCTATAGCGACTGCAAGACGACGTGCATTCAATTCTGTTCCCAAAAACGTTTTTTTGTGACGATACGCCGCGACTGCCGTCAATCCCTGCCCAGTGCAAAAGTCGGCCACAACAGTTGCTGATTCGGCAAGGATGGCCTGTTCCGGTATCTTAGCATCGTCTAAACTCGTAAAATCGAAACTCTGCAAGGTGTGCCCGCCACGCAGCAAAAAACATGGATTTTTTCGGTAGTAGAAAATCGGCCAGACCTGGACAACCGGATAGATGGATTTCAGCGCTGTTTTAAAGACGGGAAGGTTTTGTTTGCCGATTTCCAGATAACAGGCTGACGCACTAACATCCGCGATGCACAAAAACAAAGAATTATAAAAATCACTGAACCGATCTTTATAATCATCGCGGCCCGCTTTGGTGTAGAATGTGTTCAGGTTTCCCAGATTCCAGGGAGGATCACAATAAATCATTTCCGCAAGTTTCATCCAGTGGGGAATTCCGGTGGTAATGTCATAAACAGAAACCGCCGAATTGGTTTGTCGTTCACGCCATATTTCACCGTTTAAAATCGGATATTTTTCCCAACTATTCCCATATCGATATTTCATCTGTATGGCCCTTTCTATACTGTTATCAGAACCCCCACCACGATTCAACTTTCCTTTTTTTTGCTTTTATTTTAACAGAATTATGCGTAACTGTCATGCATAATATTTCTAATTGTTGATGTTTTTTATTACCATTCTGTTTTTGTATTACTTCTTGGGTTTCGCTGACGGGGGCGTTACCAGTACCGATTCGGTGTCTCTTTTTCTCTTCGATGCCTCCTCTGGGGTATTCCCTTCTTTTTGGCGGATACACAAAAGACTCTGCACCGGAAGAGAAAACCTGCTATGTTGACATTGCGCGATTAAGAGGGATAGAGGTATGGCGTTTAATACGGTATTTTTCTTTTCTAAAAATACGAGCTTGTTCGTATCGGAGGGAGTGTATTCTTCTATCTTTTCGGGGGGTGCT
>CAYOPU010000071.1:0-10613 GCA_964405915.1 uncultured Smithella sp.
AACTCAGTGGGACAGCCCCGCCGCTTTTGGCTCTTCCTGGGCGCCGCCAACAATAGTGCTTAATTATTGGTTTTTATTCTGTTTTTATCCATTATTAGCAAAAGTCACTTGCCTGTTTTTTGGGCAAAAAGTGGGGTGCTTTTGGAAAAGATGCTAGCCAATACGCTAATAAATTTTAGGCAAAAAAGCCTGTGTTGTCTGGATGATTGGAAGGGGTGTTTTGCGCAGCCGGTCAGGTCTGAAAATTAATTGCTCATGTCAAACCATTTTCCGCAATATCAATCAACTCAATTTGTTCATGCAATTCGTCAAGGCACATGTATGGTCTATGCCAAAAATTTAAGAAAGGGATACGGTACTTTTTCAGATAGACGAACAATCTTTCGTGTTCTTCCTGTGTCAGTATCCGGTCAGACTGACCATCACAAATCTGAATTTTATCTGGATTACGATCAAGGGTGACATGAAAGCGTATATCTTCATTGCGCCCGCGCTTCATTATTTGCGTTTGCGGTTGACTTTGCCGTTTCTTCCCGTATGGTTGCATTAAAAGGATGCGAACGTCCTGCCCTACGCCGTGTGTCGCGTGTCCGATAGCTGTTGTGTCAACATAATCCTTATCTTCTGTGTGGCGTACATCGTAAATTTCAGCGTGAATAATTGTGATGCTGAAAATGGTAAGCCGTAAGTAGAACCGGGGATGATGATCACCAATGGAGTAGTCAAGGCTTGAATTGCACTCAAAGAAAGTAATGCCGTCTCGGTAGCTCCTGACCTTATACAGAAGATCAATTTCAACCGCAAAATTTTTACTTATGGGAAAGGAGAAAAGCATAATTTACAAGTATTTACGCGCCAGAATGTTCAACGGCGTGAGCCAACACATCTTTGATATAAGCATTGAGCGTAACGCCTTCACTTAAGGCACCCTTGACGAGTCTCTCATGAAGGTCAGGATCGAGACGAATGTTGAATGTGCCTTTAAAGGGTTTTTCGGGTTCCTTGCCCTCTTCGACGCACATATCGAGATAATCGTCAACGCCGTCCTGAAAATCCTTCACAAGATCGTCAACGGTCTTTCCCTCGTAGGCAATAACAGCCTTTCGCATCCCTATGACGCGCCCGTAGAAAAGCATATCATCTTGATCGAATTGAACATTTCCGGTGTACCCTTTGTGCTGTAAAATATTCTTCATGGCGCAACTCCTATGTTTGTCAAAAACTCTCTTATGGCCTCCACCGCGCCTTTTGCTATAACCTTTCCTGGGTGCGGTGCATGAACATGAAGACTGTAATCGCGGTAATTGAACCTTACACGAGAACCCTTCCCCTCTTTCATGATGGTGCCGATTCCCAGAAGCAATGATACGCTTTCTTGCCAATGAATATCCGATCTTGTTGGCTTCTCGAAGATCATGGACAAGGTCTTTTTCTGTTTCGCGTTCATGGATTTCTTATGCCAGAAAGTATTACAAAACACAAACTGATTTTTAGTTGCAAAGCAGCCGTCAAGAAATACTGGGAAGGTGAACACTGACAGCAGCCGGTAAAGAGAAAAGGCTCCGTCGGACAGGGTAGAAGCCCGTCTCTCGGAGCCTTTTACCCGATGTGCTTGGAGCAGATCCCGATGCCGCCAAGCCTACGCATGATGAGCCGACACTTTCTGTGTCTCATCATGGGAGCGGATGAGTAAAAGCAAAAAAAGTAAGAGCGCGAGGTGGTCGCCTGTCCACCAATCCTGCGAACCCGATACCGCCAAAATTGCAGTCGCTCATTCAGGGTGCTGGCACGCCTTCCAACGTGCTTTCACGCTCTTCTATTACTGCAACCGGTGAACCGCGCTTTAAGGTTATGGCACGGCCTACGCAGACCATAACTCCGATTATCGTTATGATCTGGGAGCGGATGAAACCCGATTACTGCAATCTGGAGGGCGACCGTCAAATCCTCATATTCCTGTTCTTCCCGATGGGAAGGTTGGCAAACCGGAGGGCCTTTCCGGAAGTCAGATTGCAAAAATCCGATGAAACTTTACCACCAACTTTTTGAAAGATCAAGTTTGGCTGTCATTATTTCTTGCTTTTGACAGAATGCCTTGCCGCTCCACAAACAGGCTTAAAACGCGGCCAAAACTCCACCATGAAAAATGAAGTAGGACGTAAATAATTATCAATAAACACGAAAAACGAGGAAAACAGCGTAACTACTTGAAAGCAATGGTGTTTAATTTCCCTCCACTTGCCTTTTTATGTTTACATAATGCATGTTATGAGACGTATTCAGTTTGAACAATTCTCCACTTTTGGCCTTTAAACGAGTCTTTAAATCCACTTTTTTGATATTATTGACACAATATTGAATTAATATTAATAATATCATCACTTTATCAGTGGATTATTTAATCAACTTTAAACGTGCTCTTTCAGCAAAAAACGGACGTATTCAGGCAAGGTTTTTGCCGCCGCCGCCGCGTTATCGGACAGCCGCCGCCGTTCTTCCCGGTCAACCCGGATGGTGATAACTACATCCCTGACCGGCTCAGTCCTGCCCGCTTGCATCGTTTGAACACGCCGCGCCGTTTTTAACGCCTTTTTTATCCGGTCAAGATCGGAATAGTCAGCCGTGGTCGGTATGTTTCCGATCTTGATCTTTTCTCGGATGTCCGTTTCAGCTTTTTCAAGCTGTTCTTCCAGTTCTGCAATCATGTTTTGAAATCCTCTGGTATGTCTGCTATTTTTTGATAAACAGATGACTGTTTTCTGGTAAGGCCGATGTCTGAAAGGGTTTTTGAATCTTTTAAATGTTCCTTTGTGGAACAATTAAACTTATCAGGATTCCCCGCTGTTTTAAGTTCCCCTCTATCCTGTCCTTCCTTAATCAGCCGTCCCAAAACCCGCTGCGTTCTGATCTTCTGTTCTGCAATCATGTTTTGCCTCATACCTCATGGCGAGCAAATCGGCCACAAAAAAGCTTAACCAATCTGCCCGCCCGGAAAAAATAACGCGTTACAGGCCATTTAAACACGCCGCTGTGTTGAGACCGCCGCCGATAACCGATAAACCAAGCTCCAAAGCCCGCTGCTGTAATGTTTTCGGGTTTTGCCGTTCATATTCCCGTTGGCATTTAAGATCATATTCCCGTTGGCATTCTTCCAGCCTTAGCTTTTCGGCTTCTTCCAGCCGTAGTTTTTCTTTTTCGGATTTTAATTCTAATTGAAAGTTTTCCACGTTCGCCTCACATACACGAAGAAGCTCAAGCTCGCACGCGGCTTTTAAATTGTAGTCACGGATAATGTCGATCATTTTTTCATCAGTACGCATAAGACCTTCCATGAGACAAATATTGGCTTTGCGCGACTGAATCATGAACTCTTGTGTATTCATTTTTTCTCCATATCTGCGTTTTACTTTTCCGTTTTCCGGTAAAGCCTGTCAAGAAATATTTACAATTTATTTCTTGAACGGCTCAAAGCCTTGCTGATAGCGGCTCTCAAGCTGTCCGGTTCATAGCCGATGTTTGCGGCAACCATCGGAAAAAACAAATTATCGTGAAGCAGGAAATCCCGCGAATAATGAGACTCGCGCCCGGTTATCGCATCATCAAAGGCCGCCTGTGTAACTGCCAGCCAAAGAAGATAACAGCCGCCCGGATTTGACGGCTTGTTGTCCTGTGTGTCGTTTAAAGGCAATCCGTCCATAGATTAAGGCGTGAGAATGCTCAGGTCAAAAAAACTCACGCCCGCTACAGGCGCCCGAAATATGCCGTTAGGCTCTGCTGCCACGGGTCTTTGAACGCGCCCCGCGCTTGCCGGTGCATGTTGCGCGTTAACTGCGTTACGGTGCATGATGATCTTACCCTCATCAATCGGGTTTGCTTTCGCTTCGATTTCGTCAAAATCAAAAACGCGCTTTCGCATATTGGCGTGTGCCTGTGCCGCCCGGATGTCTGACCGCGCTTGCGCCAAAAGTGTAGGGTCAACGTGCTGCCCGCTATCATTCGCTTTTTTTAATGCTTCCATTTTTGCCAGTAATTCAGGATAAATCCCCATTTTTGATACCTCCATTTTTTCTGAATAAAATATCGTTTTCGCCTGATATGGTAACGCCCTTATCAGCTTCTGCCCGCGCCACGTCCCGGATAAACGCCGCCCGTTCTTTGACCTGCTGCGCCTGTTCACCTTTTGTCATTTGCTGATTGTCAAAATATGTTTTCATCTTGTAACCCCCGTCTTTATTGAATTTGCGTCAAAGCTATCAAGGTGTTTGACTTCATCTTTTAACGCGGCCACTTCCAGCTTGCGCTCCGGCAACCATTGATGCTCTTCCAATTCGTTTTTTGCTTTTTGCGCGATATACATGCGTTCAAGCTCCGCGTCCGCAACCATAACCGGCAATTCAAAGACAGGTGGCTCCGCTTGCATCTTGCCGATCATCAATTTTACGATCTCTGGAATCGGCAAACCAGCCCGCGTAAAGGCAAGCCCCGCTTGCATTGCGTCAATCTTTTGCAAAATCAGCTCTTCCAAAATCGCCAAAGCCCGCGTGTCCAGAATGTCCGCAACCTTCACCCGCTCGCCCTCGATATATCCGCGCTGCTTGCCGATGGTTTTAAGGGAAAAGATGATTGCCGTGGTGTCGCCCGCCTTGACGCGCTCGAACAAAGCAGACTCCAAAGCATCAATTTTGCGCTCCCGGATGTCATGAACCCTGTCAGAAAAATCTTGATCTTCGACAATCCACAAATCAAAAGCACGGCGCGTAATGCCGATCAACTCACATGACTTGCCAATGTTAAAATCGTTTTTTAGAAACTCGATCAAAAACCGCGCCTGTCTGGTTTTCCGCGCCGTCTGCCGCTCTTTTTTGATGGTGACTTTAGAAGCTTTAAGAACTTTGCCGGTGGTTTTTTTTCTAATTTTCTTTCTTTCATTTTCCAATTTTTTCCTCCTTTATCTCTTTGCGCCGCTCTTGCCATTTTTTAGCTTGCGCTTGGTAATAACCGGCCAATGATACACATAGACCGTCAAGTTTTTTTGCAACTGCATCACGTTTTCTTTTTGCCGCCGGGTCAACAAACTGCTTACCAGCCAAAGATGCGAACACTTCCATCAAGTCCAAAAATTCATAACTCTGCTTTTGAATTTCCGGTGGTAAAACAAGATTTCTTTTCATTTATTTTCCCTCCTTTTTTTGTATATTTGACCATTTTGTTGACGTTAACAAAATGGTTATGCCGCCTCATAAACTCGCTGTCTTGCCCGCGCCGCCGCCTCAAACACGCTGCAATGCGAATCAACGTAATCATAGACAACCGCCTTATCTTTGCCCGCTGCCGGTCGTAATACGCGCCCCAAGTATTGAAGCAGCCGCCCGGAAAACTTGATTGGGGTTGTGAGAAAAAGATAAGACAGCCCCGCGCAATCAAACCCTTCGCCAATCAACTGGCCGGTAGCAACCAGAACGGGAATCGCGCCCGCTTTCAGCCGCTCGACAATAGCTGTACGCTCTTTCTTGCCCGTCCTGCCGGTGAGTTTAACGGCCACAATACCAGCCGCAACGAGCATAGCGGTTAATGTATCGCAATGTGATTGCCTGTCAGAAAGAACCAGACAAACGCCGCCCGCCTGACTGACCGCCTTACGTACATCAAAAACGATTTGCTCGTTACGCGCTGGTGAAGCCGTTAACTCCGATAAAACAGCTTGATACTCATTGACTGGGTCACGCCATGTAGTAAAGCCGGTTTGACGCTTGATGATTTCCGCCCTCAAGATCGAACCGTTTTCGATCAGTTCAGGTTTTGACACGCTGTGACTGCAATCACCCAAGTAAAAATAAATCAATTTTGTCAATCCATCACGGCGAAAAGGTGTGGCCGATAAACCAAGCATATAACGGCAATCAAAGGCTTTGACTGCCTCTGTAAACGTGCGTGAAGGTGTGCGGTGACACTCATCCACGAGTAAAAAGCCAAAATGATCTTTGATCTCATCTGCAATGGGATAAAGAGAATTGATGATTGCCACGGTAACTCGATCACCAATCACGCATTTGCCGCCGCCGATCACGCCGATCTCTGCTTTTGGAATGCCCAAGAAGGTTTGAATCCGGTCAACCCACTGATTGAGTAGCTCGCGGGTGTGAACCACAATCAGGGTAGGCTGTTTCCGCTCTGCAATGACTGCCAACGCCATAACGGTTTTGCCGCTGCCGGTGGCCGATTGCAAAACACTTTGATCTTTTCGCAAAATGTCCGCAACCGCCCGCTTCTGGAAGTCTTTAAGAATGCCGGTGAACTGGAAAGCAACTGCTGGTAAAGACCGCCGCCGATCAATAATTGTGTATGGTGTTTTGCCTAAAAGTCGGATTGCTTGCCCGGTGAACCCTCTTGGAACAATGAGACTGCCAGTCCCTTGCTGCCCGTAAAATTTCAGGGTCTGCTCCATGCCGCCCGTCCAACGCCCCATGTGTAAAGCAGACTGGAAAGCAGGATTATCAAGCGTTAGCCGCCGCTTGATCTCATCGCGGATTGACCACGGGAGCTTGCCTAAGTGCGTTTCCGCTGCGACTGTGATTGTTATTTTACTCATTTGACAAAATATCCCTCATGGCCTGACTATCCGAAAGCCCGCCGTCAACCGTCTTAATGCAAAAACGCTCATGCCGTCCTTCTGTCGAAAACATCCCGGCAATAATCCATTGGCGCAAATCAAGGCCATTTAGCCATGCTTCTGATTGGTCTTTGCCCTTAATGACCGGCCAACGTACGGCTTTTTTGCCGTATGTTTTCGGCCAGAATGTCCACGCCGCCCGCGCCCCGGCTGTGTCCGTATCGGTGGAAATCAGAATCAAAGGAACGCAGCAAAGCAAAGCGTGAAGCTGTGTTGTCGGTTTTGCTTGCGCTGAACCCAAAGCGACAACCGCGCAAAGATCACCCACCTCTTGCGATAACAGAAGCCCGTCAAGCTCGCTTTCCACGATGACCGCCGCCGCCTTATCCGCTGCGCCGATCACCATTGGCGTTTTGCCGTCTGAACCTGCGATAATCTCATAACGCTGCGCGTTTGGAACAAACCGGCGAACCCGCAACCGTACCAACTCGCCATTTCGGGAAAAGGTAGGAATGACCACGCCCCCCGGCAATCTTATATTTTTGTTTTCCGAAACGCCCCATTTTGACGCTGGTTCAAATAAATCACGTGGGATAAGCCCTAACCCTGCCTTTTTGATTGTCGCGGCTTGTAGCCCCTTCTGGCCGCGCAAAAAAGCCCTTGTTTGGTCTCCTGCCGATGACCAAAGCATGTCTTGCGCCCGAGCAAGAACATTTTGCCCTCTTTTCTGCCACGCTGCCGGTGGTGCAATCGGATCCACTGGTTGCCATGCAAGCCGATCATTTTGTACATCTTGCAGCTTTGTGGCCGTCTTTGCCGGGTCACGGCCTGTTAGTTTTGCCGCGTCCACGAAGGCCATTTTCCGAAACTCTCGCAAATACTGGATTGCATCACCTGACTGATTGCAGCCACGACACCAATACCGATTACTGGAAGGCCAAACACGAAAACGATCATGGCCGCCGCAAAATGGACACGCGCCCGAAAATTCGCCGCCGTTCGTTGTGGCCGTTTTTTTCAGACTGAAGCCGTCTTGTTCGATTAAATTTTGAATCGTCATGTGGTCGTGTCCTTTTCAAAAAAGCCGGTCAAAAAAAGGATTTTATTTTGATGGGTGCTGTTCGATTTTTTATTCATAAATTTATCGTTCATTTTTTGATTAAATTTTCTTTTTTCCGAACATCCGAACATGTTCGGAAATGTTCAAAATGTTCAAAATGATTTAAGTCTATAATATAGTTCATGTTGTTCAATTTCCTGTTTGTTCGGTTTTCTCGGTGCTTGATCGCTAAAATCCGAACATTTGACATGTTCAAAACCGATATGAAATGTTCGGATTATTTTTTATCATTATTTAACCAATAAAAACCATCTAAGGTCTTAATAATATTCAAGTTAAGTAAACTTTTTATTGATCGGTCAAACGCAATCCGTTTTGCATCCTCATTTCCGCTCGAAATGCCCCCCGAAAAAGCCGCCGCTTTCCAATCTTCAAAGCTGATTTTTACTTTATTGGAGTCTAGGAAATTATCATTTGTGATCATTTTCGAGAGACATTCTTGCAGTGTCTTAAGTGCAATTCCTTTTGCGCCGGTAAGTGTTACCCCTGTCATTTTTTTTGGATTTTCAGTCTGAATCATTACCAACGATGTCAGTGGTTCGCCGGTATCCGGGTCAGTCCATTCAGGCAATTCTATCACTTCATGCCGAAACGTGATTTCGTCTGGCATTTCATAATCTTTGGTTTTTTTGGGAATCAGCGTTCGGGTGTTGTCTGGATTGACTTCAATCAGGTACTCAAAGTCTAACGCGCCCTTGAGGACGCTCGAACCGCGCCCACGGTCGGTAGCAGATAGGCCGGTGTGATGAACTATCAGCACAGCCGCGCCGAATCGGTGTCGAAGATCACGGTCGATCACCTGCACAAAATCGCTCATGTCACGCGTGTTGCTTTCATCCCCGCCGCCAAAGTTGCGGGAAAGGGTGTCTATGATAACAAGGGCAGGTATTCCATATTGATCTGTCAAAGCTTCAATGGCAGCGATCACTTGCGCCGCGCCGTCTTTATCCAAGAATGCAGCCGGTCTGCTTGAAATAAAAAGCGGTATGTCAGCAACCAAAATACCGTGGTGGATTTCCAACGCCCGCAGCCGCCGCGCAAGTCCATTGTGGCCTTCCCCGCAAAGGTAAAGGACAGTTCCCCTCGACTTGATAAAATTGCCGTGCCATGATTTCCCGGATGCAATACAATAGGCCATTTCAAGCGCAATAAAGGTTTTCCAACTTGCCGGTGGTGAAAAAATCGAGATGAAACTATTTTTCTCAATGTAGCCTTTAATCAGCCATTGGAGCGGTGTATAGCCCTTAATAAGCTCAGCCGCTTGCTCAAATCGAAATCTATATTTTTCGGCTTGCTCTTCTGGTGACTTACCCTCAAGCCCCGCCTTTTCTTGTTTTACCGTCTCATGGACGGCCTGTCTGATGTAGCTTATGTTGTCCATGTTAGCCCCGCTTTTTTGATGCTATCCACGCTCGCAGGTCGTTTTCGCCGTAAAGTACATGCCTCCCGAATTTCACGCTCGGTGGCCCTTTACCCCGCGTGTACCAGCCCGCCATTGTTTGAGCGGAGCACTTCAACCGTTTCGCCGTATTTTCCCGCGTGAAATACCTTTCCCCGTCTAAAATCAAATCAGGTGTGATTTCTTTTTCCATAATTACTTAGCTCCTTTAGTGGTTAAATATTCACCTAGCCCGACTTATACCACTATTTTTTAAATTTGCAAGAAATATTTTAGTTAGATAAATTAATTATTGCCAACTAAGGCAACTTGTTGTATCATAGCAGCAGAAAACGAAAGGATTTGATACTTATGTGGCCAGAATTTATAGAAAAAGCACTTGATTTTACGCAAAGAGACTTGTCGAAAATACCAGTGATTGAAAGGAATGTGCATTTTGGTGACTTGCAAACTCTTTCATCAACAATGGGTGATGAACCATTCAAGGTAACGCAAGATGTAATTGATGATCAGGCATGGCAAAAAGTAATACAGGCGCAAAAGCAATGGCAAGGGTTCATCTCTTGGCTCTATGGGATATTATCGCACAATGATGATTATGAGATAACCTTGCAACGGGAATTATCCCTTAAGACCAATGTCAAAATAGGTAGTCCACGCTTAGATGGTCGCATTTCTGCACAATCAGAATATCATCCACATGTCGATGATATTCTTGCACGCTATAGACGATGGAGCCATGATGCAATAAACGAAATAAATCTTCCAGCAGGTGCGGATATTTTTTTACAAGCGGCAAAAGGGTTCAGCTCAAAGTCATTTTTGATATGCCCGAATTGTCATAAGCATTTTTTTAATCCATCAGCCAAACGTATCGTGAAGTATTGTTCGTCTGCCTGTCAGAAAACGGCAAGCGTGAAACGCGTTTACGCAAAACGCAAAACCGACAAATCAGAGGAATAAAAATCATGGCCGTCTATCTTGAATGCCCGCTATGCCATAGGAAGCAAGCCCTGTCTCACGCCACTTGCTGCAAATGCAAGTCTGATATTTCCGCCCGACGAAAAAAGAACCAAGTTCCCTTCTGGGTGTACTTGCGGTATCGCGGACGGCAAGTCTGGGAGCGGATAGGTTTCAGCCTTACAGTGGCGCGTGAACGCGAAACGGAATTACGATCACAACTCTGCAAAGACGAATATTTCCCGCTCGACAAAGCGACAAAGTTGAAAGACTTCTTTGATAAAAATTATCTGCCGTGGGCGAATCGAGAAAAACGCTCCGCCGTCAAAGATCAATCCCGGTTTGATCTTCACCTCTATAAATTTTTCGGGAATTGTCGGCTTGCGGAATTAAAGCCGCCCCGGATTGAAGAGTTTAAAACCTTACGCATTGGTGAAGGCGCAAAGAACGCCACGCTGAACCGTGACCTTGCCCTTTTAAAAACTATCTTCAACAAGGCTATCAAGTGGGGATTGTTCAAGGGT
>CAYOPU010000072.1:0-10557 GCA_964405915.1 uncultured Smithella sp.
AGGAAGCAGTGAGCAGATTTCGTAAGTTATCACATAGTATATGGCATTGTCAGTACCATATTGTATAGGTTCCGGAGACCTTTGCACAACTAAGCCTTATTTTGCCTAAGCTGGCCGAAAATTTCACTGAGTGAATCGTCCCAAAATAGCAGATAATATATTGATATTATTCATGATATTGCCCTCGTTTTGTGGCATATTTCCTTCAAATTCTTGGGTGCGGAGGTCTTATGAGCTACAAAAAGATGGACAACAACTTCTCTTTTACCGATTTATCCCTGGCTGACTCCATGGAACACAACCGCTCTATTGCTCGTATGGAAAAAATCAATGCAATTATCAACTGGACCTCTATCGAAAGTTTGCTCGCAAAGCATTATACCGTCGGTAAAAGTGTTGAAGGAACAAGCGCTTATCCTCCGTTGCTTCTGCTCAAGTGTCTTCTGATTCAGCAATGGTTCCATATTGAATCCGATCCCGAGCTGGAAACGCAAATCAACGATCGGATATCTTTCAAGAAGTTCCTCGATCTTTCCTTTGATCAATCTTCTCCGGATCATTCCACTTTCAGCCGCTTTCGCTCCAGGCTTTCTAAAGACGCCATGGCAAAAATCAATTCCGAAGTGCTTAGGCAGTTTACCTCCAAAGGAATGACGATTAACGAAGGTATTGCCATTGATGCCCGGCTGGTGCAATCCGCTTCTCATCCTTTCAGCAATGAAAGACTGAAGGAAGAAAAAGCCAAGCGAGATACACCGGAAGGCAAATTTGATAAGAATGGAAAACCATTGAAATTCTCCCGCGATCTGGAATCGGACTGGACTATCAAGAATGATGTCGCTCTCTTTGGCTTGAAGGAGCATGCGTCTGTTGATGTTAAACAGGGATTTGTTTTGGCGACTGAAATAACGCCTGCTTCTCATCATGACAGTCCTTACCTTTCTCTGTGTGTTGCCAAAAGTTGTCATACGGAAAAACCCATTAAGAAAGTATTCGCGGATAAAGGGTATTTTGGAAAACCAAACCGGGAGTTCTTAAGCATGAATAAGATTGAGGACGGCATCATGCGTAAGGCAACAAAAGGCACTGAGCTTACGGAATATGAGAAAGACCGGAACAAGGCGATTTCCAAATTACGATATATTGTGGAACAGTATTTCGGTTTAAGCCATTTGTACAACGGTGCAAACAGGGCAAGGTTTCCCAAAATGCTCAAGAATGCAATGGATGCGCTCTTCAGGCAGATGGCCTTCAATCTCTTCCGCGCTTCCAGAATACTGAAGACTGCGTAAACGAGGGAGTCGTGCGCCATGCGCACGGAAACACCGGTTATCCGGGATACATATGATCGCATATGGAGGTAAAATGGACTCATCATAGTTAAAAATTGCCAATCATTGTCTAATTTTTGACTTTGATAATTTCTGCTTTTCTGAAAATGCTCACCAAATTTGATTACCAGCAGTATTGTCGACTTTTTCAAAGGTCTCAAGGAGAGCGCAGCTTGAAGCGGCGTACGGATAGACTCTATATTAAGTTAGCGCTTGTACCCCTATGGGGAGCTCATTAAAGCCGCGCCCTTAGGGTGCGGATGTTTACTCTTTCTCTTCAAAATGTATTGACGGTGTATCCAGTAAATACCCGATGGGTGTTGTGGGATTCGTGGAGATATCATAGGCAAAAAAAGCAAGTAAGAATTGGATTCCCAAAAGAACGGGCAAGGCGACAGCAAATATCGTTCCCAGAGGCGTTGGGTTTCCTTCAATAATAGCGAGATGCCATCGATAGAATCCAAAAAGCAATCCAAATGTCAATAAGATTGTTCCTGTCAGGAGTTCAAGTGACGCCAAAGACATGTCTCTGAGAAAGTAGTTATAGAAAATTCTTTTGGAGAAATTTTGGGTATGCTTGATGATAAACTCGCCGAATATTTCCTTGATCGATAAATTGCTTTTCTCTTCTTCGTATTTTGCATCCATCGGAATATCCAAAACGACTGCTCTTAATATGTTCAATCGAAAAAGCATATCTGTTTCAAAGAAGAATCTTTGACTGATGCTTTGAAGCGGAAGTGCTTTTGCCACTCTTGCATCGATGGCCGTATAGCCATTGGTCGGGTCAAAAATTTTCCAATATCCCGTAGAAAATTTTGAAACAAAGGAAAGGGCGACGTTGCCAAAAATTCTTAATAACGGCATCTTTTTAATTTTTGTCAGGTTGTAAAAGCGATTTCCTTTCGTGTAGTCGGCTTGTCCTTTGATGATGGGGAAAACAAAACGCGGAAGCAATTTCGGATCCATTTGTCCGTCGCCATCTATTTTAACAATTATATCGCAATTCTCCTTAATCGCTTCCGAATATCCGGTCATCACAGCGCTGCCAACGCCGGCATTTGTTTGATGACGAATGACTTTTACCCGTGGATCATGACAATGCAACTCAACATGTGTGCCCGTATCCTCCGGGCAACAATCATCTATAACGAAAATCCGGTAAACCTCAGGGCCTATTTCTGAAATTACCTGAAGAATATGATCCTTCACTTTATAGCACGGAATGACTGCCGCGATCTGTTTTTTCACTAATGCACCCATAACAGTGAATTGACCATCAAGAAGATTCCCTTGCCTCGGAGACTATGCTCATTAGCCTGCGGTGTTGACATGAGTGTTCTCTTTCGTTTGTTTCCTTGATGATGAAAAATTTATTCTATGCCAAATCAGCATGCCCATTGCCAATAGTACCGTTAATACAGTTATCGTGAGGCCAATGTAAAACATCCTTGGTCTATATTCAATGATAATGTGATTTCGTCCAGGAATGATTTTTACCGCTTTGCCGAGGACCTGGGCGCTGTAAATTGTTGCCGGCAAGTCATTGATGGTTGCTTTCCAACCGGGATAATTGGCATCGGCCAAAAAAAGCCACCCTGATTGTGAAGCATCCATTTCCAATTCATATTTTTGGCTGTTTGTTTTCAAGTATCTTATTTTACTAAGCACTTCCTTTTCCGGAAAGTTCTCGCAACTGGTATTTTGTGCCATTTCAAGCGGTTTAGTCAGTTGGCTTTTCTTGTTTTGTGGATATTCAAGAAACAGGGTTCTCCTATTTGCATTTTTTAGTTTCCACAAAGCATCCTCATAGGAATTGACAAACTCAGCATGGCAATAAATCTGGAACCGGGGTTGCGCATTTTTATTCTTATAGATCCAAATTTGATGCGCTTTATTGAAGTTTAACAGTTCGAACGTTAGCTTGTTCACGGGTTGGCTTGTGGAAATATATTTGATGCCCAAAATATCAATCATCCTGAATTTGGAGTCCTGTTCGGCAAAAACTTCTTTATCCAATACAGGATCCAAAATTCGTCTTCTGTCCATTTGCAAGGCCAGCGCTCCACCCATGGAAGGAAACCCAAAGAAAAGTCCTGTTAACCCGGAAAGCGCATGAATCTGCCTTTCTGCTCCCAACTCTAAGTCTGGATGCATGGGGTGCAGGAAACCCCCAAGCCAGGCGAGCGAGCTGTCACGTGTTTTGTATTCATGCAGTAATGGGTCTTTCAGGATGCTTTGCACTTCTTTCGGGGGAATGGCTATAGATGGAGGCGCAAAGTGGAATACATGTGTCTTCAAAAGCAGGCATTCGGAAAATAAAACTATCGTTAACGCAAGCGGGATGAAGCGCGCAAAGCCTTTTTTCCTCAATATAAAAACGAAAGAGAATGATATGATAAACGTTAAAATTTGTATGATGAAACCGGCTTTGTCGAAGATTCGCGTTACGACAACCGCCAGCACGCAACTTAATACTGCCAGAAGCGTCATTGCCGCTATTTTTCTGATTCTTTCTTCACACCGGAATGGAATCACGCTCTTAGAAGTCGCATCGATGAAAAATGCGGCCAACAGAGAAAATCCGATCACGGCAACACAAAGAAAAATGACCATATGTTGATTGTAATGTAAGCCGGGAATGAGGTGGAACTTGTAGATGAGGTTAAAAACAGGAGATGCATCCTGTAGCCCCAGGTTGAAGAGAAGAAGTGTTGCTATAAGATGACCGAAGATACGATTCGGCATCTTCATGAATAATGCACCAATCGCTAAACCAGTGATCATCAAGCTTCCCATGCTCGCCATCGTTGTGTCGGATGCATCGTATAAAAGTAGATTTTTGACCCACAAAATAGAGGACCAATCGGTATTCAGTAACCTGATACCCTCACTTCTGTGAGATTGCCCGATAAGCTCGATAAGGGGAAAAACCTGGACTGCCGTTAATCCAATAAACAGCAAAACAGCCAGACTTCCACTCCATAGATGTGTTTTCCAATTTACTTTTATGTTGACCCTGGCTTCCGGGCTGAACGGCAATGCGCAAAGGCTTGCCATGACATAAATCACAGCTCCATAGGGATATTGAGGGTAACCTGCCAAAATGGATAATGAAGTGGGTAGGGCTAAAAAAATGGCGCTGATCGATGAGGGATGTTTTATCCAATATTCTGCGGCAACCATGATCCAGGGAATCCAGGCCATGGTTGCCGAGGGAGTATAGCTATGTAAGCATAAGATCCAACTGGTCGAAAATGATGCAGCCATAGCTGCGAATGTAGCCCCCCAATAACTGATCTTCAGCTGTCGGGCTAAAACAAATACACCGGAGGCGGCAATCATTAGACCTAAGATATAAGCTAACTGGTGACCTAAAATGGGGCTGAAGAGGGATGCGATGATCATGTTCAGCGGATTGGCAAATCCGCCCTGACCTTCAGCAAATAAGGGATGTCCTCCATACATACCATTTGACCATAGAATAGATTCACTGCCGAATATTGATTCCGTGTGTGCATAATATAACGGCAAGCCGTGAATAATAGAATCTCCATGGATGATTGTTTTCCCTGCGAATAAAGCGGGATGCCAAAAATATGCAATAAGGACGATCACTAATAGAAAAGAATATCGACCGCGAAGCATGGCGTTTACGATTGTGTTTAGGCGCTGACCCATTTTAAAACCATATTGAGGATGTTTTTTGTCAGGATCTGTATCCGAATGCCGGTCTTCCATTCGTTATGGATTCAGGATGGCAATGAGGTGTGAATGCAGAGTGAAGTTGTCATTATGCAATAAGATAACCCCCGACTCCAGTTTTCCCAGGATCGTCAGATACAATAGAGAGAGGACAAAAAAATATTTCCTTTGTTTAAAATACTCCACCAGGTTTTCCGTTGCCGCAGTGAGATGCGGGTCACCTTTTTGGAGGAGAACCACAACTGCAAGGAATTGCACCGTGAAAAATGCTGCAAACCATCTGCCCCAGTCTGGGGTAATGACGAAGGCAGGCAGATAGGCCAGCATGACCAATAACATCCACAGATACTTGTTTTCAAAACGTTTTTTTGGTGATAACCGATAAGCCTTGATCCACAGATAACCATAAACTGCTATCAGGGGTCCCAGCAGCACCAAATCCATAGCGCCCACCATAAGCCAGAACAGTCTGATGGACCTTACCAAATTGAAGTGGTCTGAGAAACCGGCAAAATATTCCAACTGAAGAGCATTTTTATCAATATTTAAGTTTGTTCTGGCGGCAAGCATGAGATATAATTCTTCCACAGAAGCGAAATGGATATGCGCAAAGAACTGAAAGCATAAAAAGGCGCCGCAGATTACCGCAATCGTACCGGCTCCCGTGGCGACATAACGAGCATTCAAACCGGAGTCAAATAACTTGCTTACAATTATGACCAAAGTCAGGGGAAAGAAGATAAAAACATAAACCTGGTGGATGGCAATGCACAGAATACCGATGACACCCCAGCAGACGCATTGCAGGGTGAAAGAGGATATTTTCAGAAATACCAGGCAGGTCATGAGAGTGAGCATAAGAAGATACAGGTCTAATCTTCCCATGTTTGATGTTGTCCAAAGATACCCGGGAGATGCCGGGCAGGCGAGATACAGAAAACTCAACAAAGTTATTCCTTGTTTCGCAGCGCCGGCTGGGGCATTGCGAATGCAGAAACCAATAAATAAGGCAATCATTGCCAGCAGAATGAGCATCGAGACAAAAACAAAGCAGTAAGCCAGCCAGCTGTTCAGGTAATCGTTGTAAAAAAACTTCAGAATCGAGCCGATTAGCAGCCGTGAGCCAAAACCCAGAGAGTAGTCCATGGCGTACCAAGCGGCAACCCAACCGTCGATTTTTTTCGCCCCGAAAGCAAAGCTGACGAGAAGAAACAGAAACACGCCGGATTCGATCTGTAATTTCGAAAATAGCTCTTTCTGTTCGGGGAGTATACTTTTTTTGATCATGTGTACATCACTTTATGTCAGGTTAAAAAATGGACACCAATATATAGGCAGCAGCATAAATTCATTCTGGGAATGTTTTAATGAACGTGATAAAAAGAAGTTCGTAAAGCTGTAAAGTAAGACAATATTGATGTTCTCGTAAAAAGTCAAAACACGTCAATATTAAGACATGAAGAATGTGAAGAAGGTGATGAGGTGCAAACGGAAAGAATCATCGGTATTGACTATTTGAAAGCATTCTTCTCCGTATGTGTTGTCTTGGTACACTTGGGGTTGATATCACCTTTTATAATTTTTAATCAAGATGCTTACTCAGAACATATCTTTACAATTTCTGATTTTATTAATTTCTATATTTTATTTTTGGCCGTCCCCGTCTTCTTTTTAATCTCCAATTATTTATTCTTCCTAAAACCGGAAGACGGAGCAGTGCTATTTACATACATTAAGCGTATCGGGAAAATTGCCATATTTTGGATTGTCCTGTTTAACATGTTTAACTATCAAGGCTGGGAAATCATTCAATGCCTACCAAAATCACCTCAAGACTTGATTATCTTTAGTTTATCCGGAGCCAAAACAAACTATTGGTTTTTTATAACTTTGATTGGGTTGACGGCAATCACCCACTTCTCTAAAAGACTAAATGTTTTCTATGTTTTAACACTTTTTCTGATTACAACCTTGCTTGTGACGATGCTTCCTGTCTTGTCCGTAGCAACGGGAAACTCTTTCCTCGTTGCGCACTGGCATCCCTTAAACTTCCTTCCTTACCCATTTGCTGCAATATTGGTTTTTCGCATTGCGAGATTAGAAAGGGCTACCATAAAGCCAAGCTATAGGATTCTTTTCGGACTCATCATTTTGCTGGTCGCGATAGCAGATTGGACTTTTTACGTTAACACGGGATTCCTGTTTGCTAAGACTTATTCAATTCCTCCATATTCAAGGCCATCGCTGGTGCTGATTGCAATGCTGGTATTATTAGTTGCAATAAAGTCTAATCCAAAAATCAATAGATTCATTCTGTTTATGTCAAACAACAGTTTGTCGCTCTACTGCTTACATCCATTTTTTCTATTGCCAGCTCAGCGGTTCTCGGGTGGTAATTTATTCTTTTCCCTTTTGTTAGTGCTTCTTTTCTCTTATTTAACGGCGATCATTCTGAAGCGGTTTATACAACAGGATCTTATTAAATAACGTCAAGACATCGGGGTGAGGTCTTGGCACAACGAGACCCCCTTTTTGGGGCAGTTCAAAAGTATTGATTTGGGAAAACTAGATCAGCAGCTTTTTCTTTGCGAAACCACCGAAAATGTGTGTCGGCGATGAAAGAGTTATTGATTTTTTGCAAACAGGAATTGTGATGATTTGATAATGGTTTTAAGCCTTTTTATTCCGTCACGCCCAAAGAAACTTAAGGCGTAACGAAATAATATTTTTGGTCTCAAATAAAATTTTCTATACATTTCCTGATGTTTCTTTAACAGGATATCTTTTGAAAGTCCTTTGGGCACAAAAACCGGACGCCAATAATTAAACTGTGACCAGTCTGTTGTGTCCAGATTACCATACTGAGCAGCTTCACTATACTGCTGCGATCCGGGAATCGGAGTATTTATGGTTGCCACAATGTCATCAAGATCTAAATCACAGGCGATCCGAATTGTTTTGTTAATGGTTTCCAGCGTTTCCGTGGGATGGCCAATAATAAAGAATCCTTTGGTTTTAATTTTAAGTTGCCGGCACCATTGAATAATTTCTCTGGCTTTGTCCAAAGTGATTCGCTTTTTAATGACTTTTAAAATTTCTTCATCTCCCGATTCGATACCGAAGGAAATATGCCAGCATCCATTGTTTTTCAGGAACTTTAGAAAGTCAAAATCAACATTATTGATCCGACTCATACAAGTCCAGTTCAAAGATATTTTTGCCTGGTCAAGTAATGCAAATAGACGGTAAATCCTTTTTTTATTAATTAAAAAAGTATCGTCAGCAAATGATATTTCACGTATTCCGTATTTCTTATGAAGATGGATGATCTCTTCGCAAACATTTTCCGCACTGCGTTCTCGATATTTTGATCCAAAAACATTTCGATCACAAAATGTACACTGGCTTGGACAGCCTCTGCTGGTGATCATGTTGATAACAGGCAATTCCAGATAATTTGACGGAGGAGGCGTGTACAGGCTTAAATCATCAATTAAATTGTAAGCAGGCATTGGCAATTCATCTAAATTATCGATAAATGCCCTGGGCGCAGTTTTCCGGAGGGCGCCCTGCTCGTGAAATGCAATTCCCGCAACGCTCTCTAAATTCTTCTTCGCGTCCAGCGCGTCCAGCAATTCTTTTAATGTTTTTTCTCCCTCACCGATTACAGCAAAATCAAAACACTCAAATTTCATTGCATGCTCAACATTAGAGCTGACATGCGGCCCGCCGAGAATAATCGGAATACTCTTGAAAGATTCCTTGATGAGTTCGGCAATTTCAATGGCTCTGTGAAAAGCAACGGTTGTTGAACTGATGCCGATAAAATCAGGCGCGTATGATTGTATGCTGCTGATAATCTGATCTGATGAAAGTTTTTTTGCTTCAGCATCCAACACCATGACGTCAAAACTAAATTGCTGAAGGTAACTTGCCAGGTAGTATAATCCTAGAGGGATCTGTTCTCCTCCGGCATTTCCAATTTGAGATGAATACCGTTCTTGTTTAGAGATAGGTGGATAAAGAATGAAAATTCTCTTTTGGGCCATTGATTACTCCTTGCTGGCGAAAGTATGCTTTTGAAGCATCATATTGTCGGTAAAAAAGTAAGTGATTTTTTGAGCCGGCCATAACCCATCCTCGAATAATAGATGAGTTTCAGAGAAACGGCGGTCATCTTTTTTCTGATAAAGGTTTGTTTCTTCGAGAAAAAATTTAAACACCTTATTTTCAGAAGGGGAATGAACAATGCCGGATGATCCTTTTGAGGATTCGGCGATAAAAGGATTTCATCCGCCACGCCGCAAGCCCGAAAAACCATTTGCAGCCGCTCTTCCACAACCGCTTTGGAACAATATTTTTTCAGACTTTCGACGGCGCAATCCGCCATGCGGGCGTAAAGAGCAGGGTCATTTTTGGCTGTCTGATAACTTTTCAGGTAGGCGTGATAGAGAGATTCCCAGTTGATCCGGTAGCGCATGGTTCTCAATGCGCCGCTTGGATCATCCGGCCAGAGCGTTTTTTCAAGACTCGATTGCACGACAAAGGCATTGTCTTCGCGGATATAATCTTCCATGGCCGTGTGTCCCGGCGCGATGGCCGGTTTTCCCGCAGACATGAATTCCATCAAAGGAAGGCACTGGCCTTCCCCGTACGCCGCGTTAACCACATAGGTCGTTGCCCGGACCAGTGCGGTATAGGCATCATCATTCAAATATCCGTGCAAAATGACGACCCGGCATTTGAATGGTGTCAGTTGAGATATTTCATAGGTTAACACACGGCGGGTCTCCTCAAAGTCATGATGGACCACTTTCAGGATTAGCGTGACGTCCTGCAGTTCCCGGAACGCCCAAATATAGCCCTTGATGATGTCAATGAAGTTTTTTCGACCGTCGTCCGGATTGAACACTGCCGTATAAACGATTCCGCTCAGGCGTAGGATGTTGCCTTCCGGTTGGCCTTTTTTGGGGAAAGTCCGCTGTTGGGCATATTCCTCCTGGCAATCACGCGGCAGCAGGGGAACCTCACATCCATTGAAATCGACAAAGGTTCCGCCGACCGTTAAATCAAATCCTTCGGCTGGGTCCGGCGTTTTTCCTTTTTTATAAAACTTGACATAGCTATCCCAAACGGGTGCGGGAATGGACCAGATTGGAAAGTCATCCCCCATCTCTTTCCGGACGGCGTTTACCGCAAAGCTGGAATGCGTAATAGCGCGTCCGTGCTGACGAAAAACGTGTCGCCAGTCATTGCGCGGATCGTCGCCCCAAACGTCCGTCGGTATCGTCCAGTATTCCCAGGCGAAAACGGAGAGCGTCGGGCACTCCAGGCCGATAACCGTTTTAAAAGGAGGAGTAAAAGAAAGGAACAGGCAGGGCTCTTTTCTTGCCCGGCAGGATTTGTATAGGATGTCGGCATCCCGCTGCGGGTTTCTGATTTCGACAACGGTGGCAAATTGACGAAGAACATCGCGGAATTTTTTCAGGACAAAATAGTAGCTGTAGTCCGGCAAGCCCAT
>CAYOPU010000073.1:0-10469 GCA_964405915.1 uncultured Smithella sp.
TGAATTCAAATATTTACAAAAATGATGACCTCGGCAACTGTCGAAGAAAAGTCAAACCATGGCTGGTTGCCTGGACCGGAAACAAACCTGAAAAATTGATCGAGTTTTATTCTGAAGATGCCTTTTACCTTGATCCGGCAAAGCCCAGTGGATTAAAAGGTCCTGAGCAAATATTTCCATACTTTAAGAAACTTCTCGAAGCAAATCCCCGTTGGATATGGGAAGCTGTAGAGCTCTTTCCTGCAAAAAAAGGCTTTACGGCAAAATGGAAGGCCACTATACCTGTTGGGACAAAAGTAATTATTGAATATGGAATGGATATAGTGGAAATTGAAAATGGTAAAATAAAACGCAATGAAGTATATTTTGATAAATCAAACCTTTTAGCATCTCTAATGAATAAATGATGGTTGATAAATTAAGCATTTAGGTAAAATACCAATTAACTATTTTCAAGCCGGGCCTGGTAGGCCCGGGTGACATTCAATGCAATATCTCACAGCAAAAGGATCACGAAAGGTCGCTGATATATTTCTTACGCGATAAAGGTTGAATTCCTCAAAATAAAAATGGAGGTAAGATTATGAGCAAGGAGGAGATCAGGAAACACGGACTCAATATGGGCATCGATGTTGTAGGATTTACTTCTATTGAGGATTATCGCTCTCAGAGATCGCCCGATCCACGAACAATCCTTCCGAAGGTAAAATCCATTATCGTCCTTGGCCACCGGATGATCGACGGCGCTTTGGACAGCAGTAACATGAATATCGGCATGGCAGCGCGGATGGGCGTCATGGATACGTCCAAGAGCCATCTCTACCTTCTGTCGAGATTTATTGAAGACCGATACAAGGTGAAAGCCGCGCCGGTGCTGTCTTCCTATCCCGTCAACATGGAAGCTCCGGCGATGGGGCTTATTGGCGATGTATCCCTTCGTCATGCCGCTGTTTCTGCCGGCCTCGGGGTGTTTGGCAGACACAATCTGATTATTCATCCGCGCTTTGGATCGCGTTTGAGCTTCACCGGCATTCTCACGGAATTAGCACTTGAATCCGATCCGCCCGTCAAAGAAGAACTCTGTAATAACTGTAACCTGTGTGTCGAAGCCTGTCCCGGAAAAGCATTAGAGACGGAGGAGAGGACAGAGGATCTTAAATGCCTCAGGTTTTCTCAACCTTATGGAATCGGGGGAGCCATCGGATATCTACTTAAGTTCATTGGCAAGTCACCGGACGAACAGAAGGCTCTTCTGAAGGATCCACGATTTATGAGCCTCTATCAGGCATCCTTCATCGGATTTCAGTACAACTGTTTCAAATGTATAGCCATCTGTCCGATTGACCGAAGAGAATAAATGGCTAATATATGGGGCAGTTCTTTTAGTGATTGGCCAACCAGTCAGCCAGTGCTGACAGCCCACGATAAAGGTTATTAATGTATTATTTATAGCACTTATTTTTGCGAGGAAGAATGTGTTGTTCTTATAACGAAAAGAAAAATTCAAAGTTTAATAATTATTTGTTGACATAAAAAAATGATTCATGTATTTAGTTCACACAAACTAATTAATGAGAGGAGTTATGACATACTCTTTAATAGAATTGATCGAAATCATCACTAAGCTTATTGGCGATTGGGAAATGCAATTTATTCATCAATATACCGAGGAAGGTTTCACTGTGCGTCAGATTGAGTATATCGATGTAATCAGCAAGCTTGGCAATCCCAATTTGGGCGAAATAGCTAAAGCGCTGAAGCTGAGCAAACCTTCTGTAACAGCCATTGTCGATAAACTGGCCGGCAAGGGTTATATTGAGAAGTTTCAATCGGACGAGGACAGGCGCTCTTTTCATGTTCATCTCAGCGACAAAGGAAGAAAACTTATTGAAAAGCATGATGAGGCTCACAACAAGATTGCGGAACTGTTCACCAGCAATCTTAATGACGATGATTTGAAAACACTGGTTTCTCTTTTAAACAAAGTGGTTTCAAAGGGCTAAAAATTTTTGAATATATACTTAGTTTATACAAACTAAATAATGGAGATTTATTATGGCAAAAGAATTTGATCTGAAAAATATAACAACCCCTATCCTTCTGCATCTGCTCAAGGATGAATTGGCTTTTCCATTGCTCTTTATCGCCAAATGCAAATTTACTGTAAAGCGCTTCAAGAAAAGAATTGATCGTAAATTCCCAAAGGAGTTTGTCGATATGACCGCTTTACCAATTTGGGTCTATATCAACCTGAAACAAAAGATAGGCCAGCACAAGGCCTTTGAGATCATGAAGGTCGCCATTTTAACCGGTGGTGTGGCCAAACAGTCATTGTTGTTCGAAACAATTGCTAAAGAACGTTCGTTTCAGAATTTCATCGAACAAGAATTGGAAATCAACCGTACCGGCACCACCCGCTGGAACACATTGGAAATTGTAGAGCGTAACGATAGGCGTTTTGAAATCAAGATTACCCGCTGTCTATTTCATGAACTTGCCTGCTCTCTCGATATTCCGGAGATTACCCCAGTGATCTGCCAGGTTGATAATGCGGTATTTAACTCCTATCTACCGGAAAAGATGATTTTCCATCGGGGAAATGACAAGCATCGCATTGCCGATGGTTCAGTTTTCTGCCCGTTTGTTTGGGAACTGACTGATTAGGAGGATATATGAAGGCAAAAATTGAGAAGATTAAGATTGATTACATGGGGGAAAAAGTAACAGCACACAAACTGACGGTATCTTCTGAGATTCCCATCGATATCAATACTGCGTGGGAAAAAGTCCAAACTAGTTCATTATGGGAGTTTGTAATAAAGGGGAAAATAAAATTTAGGCCGGTAGGCGACTATTTCCCGGAAAGATGGGAACAAGGCACTACAGTAAAAGTCAGAATGATCCTTTATGGAGTAATACCATTCGGAGGAGTTCATACTTTATTTTTTGAAAAAGTAGATGGTGAAAATAAAGTTATTCAAACAAGAGAGTGGGATGATTCTGCAAAAGTATGGAACCATAAGATCTCTCTTACGAAAATTAGCGACTCAGATATTTATTATGAAGATGATATAATTATCTACGGCGGTTTGATAACAGGCGTAATTTCTTCATGGGCTAAATCATTTTATAAGCACAGACAAAAAAGGTGGCAACTGGTGGCTAAGAAAAGTGGTCGACAGGCATTAAATCAACACCTCAATCATTGAACGGATAAAACATGGCATAACTTACACCATTGGTTAGTTGAATAATATTTGATCAATTACGGACTGGGTTATTTTAATCAAAAAAAAACATGGAGGAAATATGAATAGATACCCTTTATTAATAATGATTGTTCTGCTCGGACTCTGCTGGAGCTTTAGTTGGCTTTTCCCCCTGCCTTATGGACTTGGCTTTTATGGAAAGATTACGGGTTTATTGGCTATGTCCTCCGGCATCTTCCTGCTCTTTATTGCCGCTGGTCTTTTTATGGCAAGAAAGACGACTGTAATGCCCACAAGGTCACCAGACAGGCTGGTAACAGAAGGGATATACCGTGTAAGCAGGAATCCCATGTATCTTGGAATGCTGCTGATATTGTCCGGCTTCCCACTGATTATGGATACGATAATCGGGCTTATATGTCCCCTGATTTTTTTTATTTTAATGGATCGGATTGTAATCCCCCGGGAAGAGAACGTCATTGAAGGGGTCTTTGGAGAGGCTTATCTGGAATATAAGTCTAAAATACGGAGATGGATTTAGTTAAGTATATTTTCAACGTGTCTTATTAAAGAGCAATACCGAAAGGAATAAGAAGATTTTATTCATGATTACATTACAAACAATAATGAGTGTCAAAGAAAGAGAAAATTTATCAGGAGAAATCAATCGTGGTTAACAAAATCATTAAAAATATTATCAGAGTAATTACATGGCGAGAAATGAAAAAAAGTTTAATGCAAATATTACCATCCAGATGCAAAAAAGATGGACTACCGGAATATGGGCGCTTTACACCAAAAGAGATACAGCGGATAATATCTCAAGCACAATTGAACATTGAAGAATTAATTCCCCGTTTTAAGGATCTGGAAAACATCGGTAATTATCAAAACGCCTACCTCGGATTATTGGGTTTAGCCGCCTACAGGGCATTAATAAAAAATGGTATCGAAAGCAAATATGCCATGAATATAGTCGGTGATATGCAGTGGCAGGCCTATATGAATAACCAGGGAATAGTTCCGATTATCGATCCGATAAGAAAGAAGTTGTTAAGAATTTTCCAAAAAGATCCTTTAGACATTATTGATATAAGACTAAGACAGATGATGAAGTACCCGTATTGCAAACCAGGTTATCAGTCAGAATATTATAAAGAAAATCAAGTGATATGCTGGGATTTTTATTCATGTCCCATGCATGATTTTTATAAGCAATTTGGAGCCGAGGAAATGACCTTATTCAGAAGGACGATGTGTACTTTCGATTATTCTGTTGCTGAACATGGCGTTGAAGGGGGCAAATATGAGAGGAAGCACTGTTTGTCTGATGGCGATAAAGTATGTGATATGAGATGGTCCGTAGTGCGTTAAAGCGAGGAAGTAATTGTTTTATGAAAATATTAACGATTGGAGTTGGGGTCATTGGCACAACGTATTCCTGGCAACTGCAAAAAGCCGGGTTTGATATCACCCACTATGTAAGAAAAAACAAAATCGATGAATGCAGAAGTCGTGGAATAGAAATACATTGTCTTGATCTGAGAAAGTCGGATGAAATTGAATGTAAAGATATATATCGGCCAGACTTCATAGACGATTTCTCGGCCAATAATGACTTCGATTATATATTGGTTTCCGTTAACAGCAACCAACTGGCTGATCTTCTCCCTGAGCTAAGAATAAAGTCAGGAAACGCTACAATTGTGTTTCTTCAAAATCTGAGACTCGGTGACGATGAAATGATCGATCAGTTTTTGGATAAAACGAAGTACTTAATTGCCTACCCATTCAAAGCCGGCGGTGGCCGCACCGGAGACATCATTAAAACCGTTATTTTTGGCATGAATTTATCCAATACCGTTCTGGGAGCTAGAGATGGACAAGTAACACAAAGAGTTAAAACTCTATATAGCATGCTTAAAAAGGCAAAAATGAATCCCCAAATAATTCCCAATATCATTCCATACGTCAGGACACACTACGTTTGGGCGGCATGTTGCGTAGCTGCATACATAAAAGCTGGAACATATGACAACTTCAAAAAAAGCGATGCCATCAAGGAGTCCTACCTGGCCATGAAAGAAGGTTGGGAAATCTGCATGGAACAGGGAATCAATCCAAGGAAGGTCGCACCGACAAAATTTTTCTATTTGCCATTCTTTCTTTTAGTCCCTTTTACACGATGGCTGTATAATCAAAGAGGCATGAGAGAAATGTTTGAAGGTCACGTCCAGCATTCTCCGAAAGAAATGGAAGACATGTATTTCACCCTGCTTGTTCAGGGAAAGAAATATGGCATCAAAATGCCTGTATATGAAGGTTACCAGGAGTATGTGTTAGATTATTTCAGAAACAACCTATCTTGTCAGGTTAGTTAGTTTTTTCAATGATTTAAGCACTGAGACGGTTACTTTGTTTACACCTCTCTATCTTAGAAACGATGTTTGGCATTATGTAGTCAAACATCGTCCCTGACAGTAATTCAGGATACAGATAGGAAAAACTCGTTGTCGTGAAACAATAAAGGTATTATTCGACTATGCAACAAACCCGTATCAAAGCAGTTGTTTTACTTTCGCTCATTGGTTTTTTTCTGGGCATCGTGGCCATCTCTTTTCATCATCACAACAACGCATTTTTGTTGCCTGTCTGTTCCATCTGCAAAGTTAAAACATCTCTTTCCGTAACATGCAACAAAATCAAACTTGATACCACCACGACCGCTGCATCTCTTTGCTCTTTATCCACGGCGATTTTCCTGTGCTTGTCTGGCATCAGACCTGGAAGAAAAAACGTTTTCATTCATTCACAAATCGTCAAAACATATCCCAATAAGGCACCGCCCTTGTCTTTTTCTATATTCATCTAATAAACAGATATCCGGATGTGTTTTTGTCAATCGTCGATGTGCTCGTTCTTATTAAGCGGATGCGGGCTTGCACAAGAACAATAATAATCAATCAACGTCACGCCGCTGACCAGTGGCGTTTGAAGCCATGAAGGCGCGAAAGGCGGGACATGAAAACGAAAAAGAGGAGAAAAAAAGTGAACAAATGGATGATCGTAATCAAAGCAGTGGCTGTGGCAGCGGTTCTAGCGGGCGTTAAATTCGTTCTGCATACGTTAAATCTTGAATTTATTCGAGTTGATCCCCTAATATCGGCATTAATCAGCGGTGTCATTTTTACTATGGCAATTTTATTGACTGGCGTAATGACGGATTTTAAGGAAAGCGAAAAAATTCCTGGAGAATTGGCTGCATCAATTAAAGCGCTGCACAAGGATTTTGAACTCTTGGAGTTTACAGCAAAAGAAGAAACCGGCAGTGCGCTTTCGCACCTCAACAGCTTAATTCGTGTCATCATAAACCAGTTTGAATCAAACAAGTGGAAGCAGGCAGAAATTGGCGAAGTCATTGAGAAAATAGACGATGACATCAAGGTGATGGCCACTAAGAACATGCCGCCGCCTTATGTCATAAAAATGCGCAATGAACTAAGCAACATAGAAAAAATATCCAACAGGATCGACACCATAGAAGAAACCAATTTTCTGCCGGCGGCTTATGCTTTGTCGCAAGTAGCGGTTTCATTTGTTTTGCTAATACTGTTGTTTTCCCTGGTTGACCCCTATTTAATAGGAATGGTCATAATTTTTACAGTCACATTTCTCATCACGGGAATCTTGTTGCTGATAAAGGACATGGATAATCCGTTTGAGACCGGCGGGACGGGCAGCGCGGATGTGGATTTGTCCCATATTTATAAACTAGAAAAGTATCTTAAAAACCATTAAAAAACATTGCGCAGACAAAATAACTGGAGGAATTATGGCACTGACCGAGGAACAGGCAAAACAGATCACAGGACTTTCCCGCAAAGTGGTCGCCGATAAGTTGAAGAATGAAGGCTACAACGAACTTCCGTCATCTCAGAGGAGGAATATTCTGGCCATAGCATTGGAGGTCGTTAAAGAACCAATGTTTCTTTTGCTTGTGGCGTGTGGCGGCATCTATCTCTTCATCGGCGAACCTCAGGATGCCCTATTGCTGTTGGGTTTTGTGTTCATCATGATCGGAATTACCATCTATCAGGAGGGCAAAACCGAGAAAGCCCTTGACGCCCTGCGTGATCTTTCCAGCCCCCGCGCCCTGGTCATCCGCGATGGAGAACGCATCCGCATTCCCGGCCGCGAGGTTGTGACAGGCGACATGGTCTGTCTTTCTGAAGGGGATCGCATCCCCGCCGATGGAATAGTTGTCTGGGCCCGAAATCTTACAGTGGACGAATCCCTGCTCACCGGCGAGTCAGTAGCCGTTCGAAAAACCGCCGCCGGAGAAGACCTTTCATGTATGAAAATGGAAAAACCAGGCGGCGAAGACATTCCCTGTATATATTCGGGCACGATAGTCGTGCAGGGTCAGGGTATCGCCTGCATCAAGGCCACAGGCGCCCACACGGAAATCGGCAATATCGGCAAGGCTCTTTCATCTGTGACACAGGAGGATACTCTGCTGCAAAAGGAGACGGGACGAATTGTCAAGGCAGTCTTCCTTATTGCTCTCGCACTATTTGCACTTGTGGTACTGTTTTATGGGCTGACACGGGGCAACTGGATGGACGGAGTTCTCGCCGGTATCACACTGGCAATGGCGATGCTGCCGGAAGAATTCCCCGTCGTACTGACCATCTTCCTTGCTCTGGGTGCCTGGCGAATCTCGCAAAAACAGGTATTGACGCGCAAGATGGCTGCCGTGGAAACACTGGGGGCAGCCACCGTTCTTTGCACCGACAAAACCGGCACCCTGACACAAAATCTCATGGCGATACGCATGCTCATGGCCGGCGATGAATTCTATACCATCCTTGAAGAAAACCCTATCCTCTTGCCCGAGGCTTTTCATGAGTTGGTCGAATTCGGCATCCTGGCCAGTAAAAAAGATCCTTTTGATCCCATGGAAAAGGCGCTGTTGAAGCTCGGGGTTGATAAACTCTCTCAAACAGAACATCTCCACGCTAACTGGAGTCTGGTGCATGAATATCCTCTTTCGCAGGAGCTTCTGGCCTTATCCCATGTCTGGAAATCCCTTGATGGAAAAGATTTTGTCATTTCATCCAAAGGGGCGCCCGAAGCCATCATCGATTTATGCCATCTTGATGAAAACCGCAAGATGGCGTTGGCAGCAAAAATCGAGCATATGGCCGGACAGGGACTGCGTGTGCTGGGTGTGGCCAAGGCCTATTTTCAGCAGGAAAACGCCCTGCCGGTCATTCAGCATGACTTCAATTTTCAATTTATCGGCCTCATTGCTCTTTCGGACCCCATCCGTCCAACCGTTCCCGATGCCATCCGCATGTGTTATTCCGCAGGCATCAAGGTCATAATGATTACTGGCGATTACCCTATCACGGCGCAAACCATTGCAAGGCAGATCGGCCTTAAGAATCCAGAGAAAGTCATCACCGGCAAAGAGATGGAAGAAATGGATGCCGCCACACTTGGCAAGCGTGTCAAGGAGGTCAATATTTTTGCGCGCGTTGTGCCGGAACAAAAGCTTATCCTGGTAAATGCTCTGAAAGATGCGGGTGAGATCGTGGCCATGACCGGCGACGGCGTTAATGACGCCCCCGCCCTGAAATCCGCTCATATCGGCGTCGCCATGGGAGAACGCGGCACGGATGTCGCACGCGAAGCATCCGATCTGGTGCTGCTCAATGATGACTTCTCTTCGATTGTTTCAGCAGTCAGAATGGGACGCAAAATATTTGACAATTTGAAAAAAGCCATGGCCTACATTGTCAGCGTTCACATTCCCATTGCCGGGATGTCACTGCTTCCGGTCTTTCTGGGATGGAAAGAGATGGTCTTGCTGCCTGTCCATATCGTGTTTTTGGAGCTGATTATAGACCCGGCCTGCTCAGTGGTGTTCGAGTCTGAGGCTGAAGAATCGGGAATCATGCAGCGCAAACCGCGTGACCCTCAAGAACACCTCTTCGGTAAACGCACCCTGGCTATCAGCGTTGCTCAGGGAGTTGTAGCGCTGATCGTCGTCGCAATTGTCTATCAAGCAGCCCTCTATCTGAAGCATGGTCTGGATGAAGCCCGGGCGCTGGCCTTTGTTACCTTGATTATCTCCAACCTGTGCCTCATCCTGACCAACCGGAGCTGGTCCCGCACGATTTTCGCATCTTTCAAGTCACCTAACCCTGCGCTGAGATGGGTTATGGGCGGCGCCCTCCTGTTTTTGGGAATGGTGATCTTCGTACCATTTCTGCAGCGGGTTTTCCATTTTGCCCCCATGCATGGCATAGATTTCTGCCTGGCCCTCATTGCTGGAATCGTGAGCATCACCTGGTTTGAAATCCTGAAAATATTCACACGCAAGGGGCATATTGATCTTCTGGAGGACAAAACATAACAAGATCAAAAAAAAGGCAATCAAAGAAAGGAAAACAGGCATGAAACAGCAAAATAATTATTTAGGCTGGGAAAAACCGGGAAAAGCCCTCATCACCGGAGCATCGGCAGGACTTGGTTTGTGCTTTGCAAAACAACTGGCCCAAAAAGGATTTGACCTGGAATTGCTGGCCCGGCGCAAAGACCGGTTGCAAAGTGTGGCCCAAGATTTGGAATCCGCTTACGCCATCCGCTGCGAAATCATCCCCACGGATCTTTCCGATCTTGATGACATCAAAAAAGCAGCCGATCTCATCAGAGAGATGGATGATCTTGATGTGTTGATCAACAACGCCGGCTTTGCCACCATCGGCTACTTTGCCGATGTACCCATTGAAAAATCCCTGCGGATGCTTCATCTGCACATAACGGCCTGTGTAATGCTCACAAATGCCGCTCTGGGCGGCATGTTAAAAAGAAAACGGAGTGCGCTCATTAATCTGTCATCGGTGGCCGCCTTCACGTTGACGCCTGGGAATGTTATGTATGACGCGACCAAGGCCTTTCTCAATACATTTTCGGAAAACATCCATTTGGAAATAAAAGATGCCGATATCAGAATTCAGTCCTTGTGTCCGGGCTTTACACACACCGAATTTCATGATGTTGGCGATTTTGCCAAATTCGACAAAAGTGTTATTCCCGACGCACTCTGGATGTCGCCTGATGAGGTGTATCCCTGTCACTGGAGGCTTTGGAAAAATATAAAAAGGTGATCTTTATGCCGGGCTGGAAAAACCGTCTTTATACATGGATCACCGGTCACAGTTCCATCATTCGCCGGGCCATCCAAAAAAATGT
>CAYOPU010000074.1:0-10427 GCA_964405915.1 uncultured Smithella sp.
ATGCCCAGGGGTATCATCCCGTATGTATTAACGAAGAAAAGGAATGCAACGGCTGTGCAATTTGCGCTACGATGTGTCCGGAAGTAGCCATTGAGGTTTACCGTGAATAAAGTATTGATGTCAGGAAATAATGTTATCGGCGAAGCCGCGATTCGCGCGGGCTGTCGCTTCTATGCCGGTTATCCCATTACGCCGCAGAATGAACTGACCGAGTACATGGCCGAACATATGAGAAACGTGGCAAACGGCGTTTTCATTCAGTCGGAAAGTGAAATTGCCGCTATCAACATGATCGCCGGCGCCAGCGCCACGGGCGTTCGGGTCATGACATCATCTTCCGGCCCCGGTATTTCCCTGAAACAGGAAGGCATTTCTTCCATGGCGGCCTGTGAGCTCCCCGGAATTATCGTCAATATCATGCGCGGGGGCCCAGGGTTAGGCAACATTCTTCCCTCACAGGGTGATTATTTTCAGGCCACCCGCGGAGGTGGACACGGCGACTATCGCACCATCGTTTTCGCGCCGGGCAGTGGACAAGAACTGGCGGATTTAACCATGGACGCGTTCGACCTTGCCGACAAGTACCGCACGCCGGTCATGATCCTGGCCGACGGCATGATGGGACAGATGATGGAGCCGGTGATCTTTAAAAAACCGAAACCTCGTCAATATCCCGAAAAATTCATGTTGCGCGGCGCCGGTGCGGGTAAAAGTAAATTCATCCGCGGCCTTCTTCTTGATCCGATTGACAGTGAAGCACACAACTGGAAACTGGCCCGTAAATATGGTGTCATCACGGAAAATGAACCCCGCTGCGAAGAACATCGCGTGGAGGATGCGGAACTGGTTATCGTCGCTTATGGAACGGCTGCCCGCATTGCCAAAGGCGCCATTAAAAGATTGCGCAACCGCGGCCTGAAAATCGGTCTTTTCCGTCCCATCACCGTCTGGCCTTTCCCGGAATTGCAATTAAGGGCGCTGTCGGCAAAAGTTAAGAATTACCTGGTTTTTGAAATGAGCACGGGGCAGATGCTGGAAGATGTTCGCCTGGCGTTGCAGGGCTATGCCAACATTGAATTTCATGGACGTCCGGGCGGCGCCGTGCCGACGCCCTCGGAACTGGCCAATGTCGTCGCCAAAATCTACGCCAAAAAGGATTAATGATCGATTAAGGACTGGAAATACATGGCAAAGAAAGTTTTTAAACATCCCGAAAGCTTGAAAGAAAAAATATTTCACTATTGTCCCGGCTGCGGGCACAGTATTGTTCACCGGCTTGTCGCCGAAATCATTGACGAGATGGGTATTCGGGGCGTAACGATTGGCGTTCCTCCGGCGGGATGCGCCGTACTGGCCTATAATTACTTTGACGTGGATATGATCGAGGCGCTCCATGGACGCGGTCCGGCCATGGCAACAGCCATCAAGCGCTGCCTCCCCGACCGTGTCGTTTTTTCTTATCAGGGAGACGGCGACCTTGCCGCCATTGGCATTGCTGAAAGTTTCCACGCCGCCAACCGCGGTGAAAATATCACCGTCATTTTTATTAACAACGCTGTTTATGGCATGACCGGCGGACAAATGGCCCCGACCACCATGCTGAATCAGAGAACCACCACCACCCCCGCTGGTCGCAAACAGGCATCGGATGGCTATCCGGTCAAAGTCAGCGAAGTATTTTCACAACTGGACGGAGCAACCTACGTGGAAAGATGTTCGGTCAGCTCTCCGGCCGGCGTGAACAAAACGAAAAAAGCCATCAAAAAAGCGTTTCAAGCTCAAATCGACGGACTGGGATTTTCGATGGTGGAAATTCTCTCATTATGCCCGACCAACTGGAAAATGTCGCCTGTTGATTCATGTAAATGGATTGACGATGTCATGAGCAACGTATTTCCACCCGGTGTCTTTAAAGACAACATCGCCGCGATGAAGAAAACCGCGGAGGCTAAACCATGATCACGAAGACCATCTTTTCAGGATTTGGCGGCCAGGGTGTTTTGATGATGGGCACCAGTCTGGCCCATAGCGCGATGAACAACGGCTACCATGTCACGTATCTTCCTGCTTACGGAGCGGAAATGAGGGGTGGAACGGCCAATTGCACCGTGGCCATCAGCGATGAAGAAATTGCGTCTCCGATTTCCTCAAAACCGGGCTATCTGGTTGTGATGAACGCCCCTTCCCTGTTTACATTTCAAAACAAAGTAGCATCCGGGGGAATCGTCTTTATTAATTCTTCCATTATTGACGCACGTCCCATCCGTCAGGATATTAAAACATTGTTAGTCCCCTGCACCGATATGGCGCAGGAACTCGGCAATAACCGGGTGGCCAACATCATCATGATGGGCGCCTTCATTAAAAAATTAAACGTCGTTTCCCCTGAAATTTATCTCAAAAGCCTGGAAACGATTATGGGCAGCAGAAAAAAAGCCCTTGCGGAAATCAACCGCAAAGCCTTTGCCGCCGGATTCGATTACGTCAAGGATTAATCAATAAGGATATTTATGGCTGTCAAACAAATTTCCGTTTTATTAGGCAATGTTCCCGGTTCTTTTTCCAAACTGACGCATATTCTTCATGCTGAAGATATCAGCATCAAAGCCGTGTCGGCCGCCAGTATTAAACACGACAGCCGCGTTCGCCTTGTCGTTAACGATCCCGACCGCGCCGCAGCTCTTCTGAGCAGTTTCAATATCAACTTTGAAGTGACGCCCGTTCTTGCCGCGGAAGTCCCGCTCCATGCGGGCGGCATCAACGCTATTTTGAAGCCTCTGGGCAATGCGGAAATTAATATCCTTTACCTCTACACAACCATCAACCGTATTGGAAAAGAAACCATCGTCATTATCGGCGTCGATAAACTGGAAGAGGCCAGAGAAATTCTTACAGAAAACTGGATCAATCTGATCGGCGACGAAATTTATTCCATTCCTTAAATCAGGAAACACCCGTGCCGGTATCCGCAGAAAAAGAAAAAGGTCTTGCTGTCAGGATGCAGGAACTTGGTGTAGCTGAAAGCGATTTTGAGGAATCCTTCGTCCGTTCCTCCGGCCCCGGAGGACAAAAAGTCAACAAAAGTTCTTCCTGTGTTCATCTGGTTCACATTCCTTCCGGCCTTTCAGTTAAATGCCAGCAGGAAAGGTCACAGACCTTAAACCGCTATCTGGCGCGCCGGGTATTGCTGGACAAGATTGAACAGCAGCAAACAGGGTTTGTCGCCGCAGAACAGGAAAAGATTGAGAAGATCCGCCGCCAGAAAAGGAAACGCAGTCGGCGCGCTAAAGAAAAAATCCTGGAAACAAAACATAAACAAGCGGAGAAAAAAGTATTGCGGGAAAAGGTTACCGGGGAGGAATAAAAAAGGGAGGAGAAGTCCTTTGTTATTTGCTTCTCCTCCCTTTGATAAAATACCTGATAATTTAACTTAACCGATACCAGCCAGCTTCAGAAGCGGGTTGGCGAAAAGCATAACAAGGGAGATAACCAGCGCGTAAATCGCGACGGACTCCGTCATGGCCATACCGACCATCATGGTTAACATAACTTTGCCCTGAGCTTCGGGATTTCTACCGACGGCATTACTTGCGCCGCTTGTTGCCTGACCAAGACCAAGACCTGCGCCCACTGCGCCGATACCAATTGCAAAACCTGCGCCGAGTAATGCGCAACCAATCATAATGGCCTTCGAGTAATCGATGCCGGCTGCTGCAGCCGCCGGAGCCGCTTCAGGAGACGCAAATACAAAGGGAGCGGAAACAATAACCAATACCATCGCCAGCACAGAATAAATCAAACTCTTTTTCATTAAAATCCTCCTAATTTTTTTTTATGTGATATGCCCGGAAACGTTAAGTATGCTTGGCTTAACCTCCTTTCCTGAAATTTTAACGACTGCCGGTCATTTTGAAATTCTTTTAACGATCAACAAACAGATTGTCAAGAAATATTTGCGCCATAGATAAAAAAATTTTTTTCTGAACACTCACCTTGATTTTATGACATAAGCAGGATAAATGAAATCCCATGGAAACATTCAGCATTCAGCAATTAAAGGCGGCGCGCATCCTTCAATCCGATATCCCGCTTACCGTCAGACCGTTTACAGCGATTGCCGATGCCTGCGGTCTGACCGGCAACGACTTGCCTGGCTGGATCAAGGAACTTTCCCAAAAAGGTATTGTCAGAAAGTTCGGCGCAATCCTGCGTCATCAGAAAGCAGGCTATCGGAAAAACGCGCTGGTGATGTGGTCGGTGCTGCCTGATGCGGTAGATAACGCCGGACGCGCGTTTGCGGCGCTGCCTTATATTTCTCATTGCTATGAGAGAAAACCGGCTTTCCAGAATAAATATAATCTATTCACCATGTTGCACGCCCAGGAAGACGACATCTCGCCTTTGACCGATGCCATGTCCCGATTAATTAACAACAGCGATTTTCTTCTTCTGGAAAGTTTGCAGGAATATAAAAAAACATCTCCGGAGTATTTTTAATGATCCCCCATCATGAAAATCCATTTGACTCTGCCAGTCAGGTGATCGCAGGCGGCGTGAATTCACCGGTGCGCGCCTGGAAATCGGTGGGCGGCGACCCTGCTTTTGTGAGTCAGGCCCGAGGCAGTAAAATTTACGATACATCAGGAAAAGAATACATTGATTATGTGCTCTCCTGGGGACCGATGATTCTGGGACACGCCCATCCCGAGGTGATTGCCGCCATTTGCCAAACATCGCAAAAAGGAACCAGTTTCGGCGCGCCCACCGGGGCTGAAACGGATATGGCCCGACTCATTTGCGAGGCGATTCCTTCCATCGAACGCGTGCGGATGACCAGCTCCGGCACGGAAGCCGCCATGACGGCAATCCGGCTGGCCCGCGGCTACACGGGCAGAAACATGATTATCAAATTTGACGGCTGCTACCATGGTCATGCCGACTCTCTGCTGATCAAGGCCGGCTCCGGCGTGACCACACTGGGTATTCCGGGCTCCCCAGGTATTCCGGAAGCTTTGGCCAGTCTCACGCTGAGTCTGCCGTATAACGATCCGGACATCCTTGAAGAAGCTGTTTTGCGCTACGCTTCCGACCTGGCAGCGATTATTGTAGAGCCGGTTGCGGGCAACATGGGTGTGATAATTCCGCAGGAGAACTTTTTGAGAAAATTGCGGGAACTGACGTCGAAAAACGGCATTGTGCTGATTTTTGATGAGGTCATTACGGGATTCCGGTTTTCTTTCGGCGGATACCAGAACCTGATTGACATTCGGCCCGACCTGACCTGCCTGGGAAAAATCATCGGCGGCGGCCTGCCCGTCGGCGCCGTCGGCGGGAAGAAAGAAATCATGGAAAAGCTGGCGCCGACCGGCGACGTCTATCAGGCGGGAACGCTGTCCGGCAACCCCCTGGCCATGAGCGCCGGAACCGCCACCCTCAAAATTCTCCAATCAAAAAAAGATTCATTTGCCTCGCTGACAAGTCAGGCTGATCATCTTTGCGCGGCCATGGGAAAAATGTTTACCGAAAAGGGCATTGCCGTTTGCATCAATAAATTCTTTTCCATGTTCACTCTTTTTTTTCAGGAAGGACCGGTCCATGATCTGGCCACCGCCTTGAAATCCGATAACGGCCTTTACGCCCGCTTCTTTCACGGCATGATGAAAAACGGCGTCTGGCTTGCGCCGTCACAATTTGAAGCGGGATTTTTATCTTTCGCGCACACGGATCAGGACATCGACAAGACTCTTTCCAGTTTAGAAAAAACGTTGAAAGATCTCTAGCCGTCTTATTGACAAGCATCGCTCAATGCGGTAATGAATTTTACCTTTGCAAAAAAAGATTTCAAGGAATCTCAGGATGAAAAAGGCGTTTATCACAGGCATTACCGGGCAGGACGGATCCTATCTGGCCGAGTTTCTGTTGGGCAAAGGATATGAAGTCCATGGTTTGATCCGGCGTTCCAGCACTTTTAACACGGATCGCATCGATCACCTGTATCGTGATTTTCATGACCCGAATGCCAAAATATTTTTGCATTACGGTGATTTGAGTGTTTCCGGTCAGATGATGGATATGCTTTCATCCATCAATCCCGACGAAATTTATCATCTGGGCGCGCAAAGCCATGTGCGCGTAAGCTTTGACATGCCCGAATATACTGGTGACATTACCGGATTGGGCACCCTGAGGATTCTCGAGTCGATTCGTAAAACCGGAATAAAAGCAAAATTCTATCAGGCATCTTCCAGCGAAATGTTCGGTGCAGCCCCGCCGCCGCAAAGCGAAAAGACTTTATTTCAGCCGCGCAGCCCCTATGCGGCAGCCAAAGTCTATGCCTATTATATTGCTCAAAATTATCGTGACGCCTACGGTATTTTCGCGACCAACGGAATCCTTTTTAACCACGAGTCTCCGCGCCGCGGCGAAACATTTGTCACCCGAAAAATTACCCGTGCAGCAACACAAATCAAACTGGGCTTGAGAAACAAACTTTACCTGGGCAACCTGGAAGCCAAAAGAGACTGGGGATTTTCCGGTGACTTTGTGGAAGCGATGTGGCTGATGCTTCAACAGGAAAAACCGGATGATTATGTCATCGCGACCGGAGAAACGCACTCTGTGCGTGAATTTACGGAAAAAGTCTTCCAAAAACTTGATTTAGATTATCATCAATATATCTCTATTGATCCCCGTTATTTCAGGCCTACAGAGGTGGACGTTCTGCTGGGCGATGCCTCTAAAGCTGAAAAAGCCATGAACTGGCGGCCCAGGGTGTCATTTGATCAACTCGTCGATATGATGGTCGTAGCGGACATGGAATTGGCCAAAAAAGAAAAAACACTGGTGGACGCGGGTTTTTCCTGTGCCAACTCTGAAAGAATAAGTTAATCATCAATTATTAAAGGAGAAAACCCCTTGCTGAAAAATAAACGCATCGCTGTCACGGGCGGCAAAGGATTTCTAGGACATCACCTGATGAACAGGCTTACCGATTATGGATGCCAAAGAATCGATATTATTGACCTGCCAGAATACAATCTAACCCAACCGTCTGATATTGTTCGCCTGTTCGATACCGCAAAGCCTGATATCGTCATCCATCTGGCGGCAAAAGTGGGTGGTATCGGTTTTAATCAGAAAAAACCTGCCGAGCTCTTTTATGATAATCTCATCATGGGCGCACAGTTGATGCATGAAGCTTATTTGCAGAAGATTGAAAAATTTGTCGCCCTCGGCACGATCTGCGCGTATCCTAAATATACCCCTGTGCCTTTTAAAGAAGAAGATATCTGGAACGGATACCCGGAAGAGACCAACGCGCCTTACGGTTTGGCAAAAAAAATGATGCTGGTGCAGTCCCAGGCCTACCGCCAGCAATATGGCTTTAATTCTATTTTTCTATTGCCGGTGAACCTTTACGGACCAGGCGATAATTTTGATCCCCGTTCCTCTCATGTCATTCCAGCCTTAATTAAAAAATGTTTTGACGCCATGGACAACCATTCCAACACCCTGGAGGTTTGGGGAACAGGCAAAGCCACACGGGAATTCTTCTACGTGGAAGACGCGGCAGAAGCCATCTGTCTTGCCGCGGATACCTACGACAGGAGCGAACCTGTGAATATTGGAGCGGGTTTTGAAATTTCCATCAAAGATCTGACGGAACTTATCGCCCGTTTGTCCGGTTTTTCCGGAGAACTGATTTGGGACGCCTCGAAGCCGGACGGCCAGCCCCGTCGCCTGCTCGACACCTCCAAGGCAATGAAAGAATTCGGATTTAAAGCAAAAACGGACTTGACAACCGGACTGAATAAAACCATCGACTGGTATAGAAAGAACCGCCATCTTCTCAGTAAATAAATTAATGAACGTCGGTCACATTTTTAATTGACTTCGTTGATCACCCGTGTTAAGGAGCAAATCACTAAATGGATAGCGAAACCAAAAAGTTGAGTATCCAGATGGCTTATGCCAGCAGCATTGGAATTGCAATGGTTCTGGCAATTTTTGGCTGCCTCCTTTTAGGAAATTATTTAGACAGGAAATTTGATTCCGGACATGCCTTCACCGTTGTTTTTTTGTTGATCGGAATTGCCGCCGGATTTCATAACGTGTATCAGTTAATTGAAAAAAATTTTCAGGATGCAGAATCCGTTATTAAGAGTTTGAAAAGTGAACCGCATCGCCAAAGACCCGCTCCAAAAAAAACTTGAAATCGCAAACTGGATTGTTCTGGCAGCTCTTGTGATCACTTCATTTATTCTTGCACCGGTAAAGTTTACTCTGGGCATCCTCCTGGGCGGTTTTATCAGCATCCTCAACTTCTACGGCATGTCGCACAACTTGCAGGGCATTTTTAAAAATCCTTCCGACAACGCCAAACGTCCGACCATGATCAACTATTACATTCGTCTGGCCATCACCGCAGTTGTGCTGTATTTTCTCATCACCACGGATACGGTTGATGTCATCGGGTTAATTATTGGACTTTCCGTGGTCGTGATCAACATCGTTTTCACGATGCTCACGGCCCTGGCAAAAAAAAACTTTATTGAGGAGGTTAGATAAAAACAAATGCAGCCACCCCTGATTTTCCTTCACACAACGCTGTTTTCAGACATGGGCATTAACATGACGATTGTACTCAACACCCTGTTGGTTGTCTTATTACTCTCCATGCTTTCATTTGCAGCCACCCGAAAACTTCAGATTTTTCCGGGAGGCGTGCAGAATGTCATGGAAGTCATTGTAGGCGCCCTTCACAGCCTGCTGCTGGACACCATGGGTGAACATGGCAAAAAATTCTTTCCCTTAATTGCCACGATCGGCTTATTCATTTTAACATCAAACCTGCTCGGCCTTATTCCCGGGTTTGAATCGCCTACAGCCAATATCAACACAAACCTGGCCATGGCGCTTGTCGTTTTCGTTATGACGCATATTGTCGGTGTCATGACTCACGGCGCCAAATATATCAAACAGTTCCTCGGACCAGTCTGGTGGCTCATCCCGCTCATGCTGCCGATTGAACTGATCAGCCATCTGTCCCGGCCGCTTTCCCTGACCTTCCGTCTTTTCGGAAACATCGCCGGCGAAGACATCGTTTTACTGGTTGTTCTGATGCTGGTACCGCTAGTCGTACCGCTGCCCATCATGTTTTTGATGATCTTCACATCGGTTGTCCAGACACTGGTTTTCATGCTTCTGGCGATGATGTATATCAGCGGCGCAATGGAGGAAGCTCATTAACCCCCTTGGCAGGCTGGAATTAAAATAAACTGATCGTCCAACCTGTCGCTGAATGTTTTAAAAAAAATGAAAAGCAGCTGACGGCCTTTGCCGTCAGCTGCTTTTTTCTGCTTTGTTTTAAACTGTTTAACACATTGTTTTATCAAGAACTATTAAAATAAGTTTCATCTGATGCTTGACGATGCAATGCAATCGTAATATTGATAATATGATTATTGTTTAAAGGGAGTTATCATGCACAGTCTGGGAATCAATATCGGCTCCTCGAATGTCAAGGCGGCCCTGCTGGATGGAAATCATATTGTATGGAGCACCGCAGAACCCCATGAAGGCAATTTTCCCGGTACACTCAAAAAAATACTTTCTACCCGCAAGTTGCCGAAAGACGTCAAGACCCTGGTCACCGGCACCGAAGGCCGGCATCTTTTAAATATTAATAGCGTTATAGAACCCCTCTGCATTGAGGAAGCTCTGCAAAAACTCAATGATCCGATTGACGCGCTGGTCTCGCTGGGCGGTGAAGATCTGGTTGTTTATACCATTGATCAAAACAATAAAATTATCACCAGTTTTTCAGGCAATAAGTGCGCTTCGGGCACCGGTGAATTTTTCAAACAGCAACTGGCGCGGATGAATATGAAGCTCAGCGATATCAACAATATCACTAAAGACTGCCGTGCATTGAAACTCTCTTCGCGCTGTTCGGTCTTCATGAAAAGCGACTGCACGCACCGCCTGAACAAAGGAGAAGCTAAAACAGGCGACATTGTCTTATCCCTGAGCGATGTGATGGCCATCAAGGTCGTCGATTTTCTAAAAAGAGCCAGAATCGAAAAAGGCAAGGTGCTTCTCGTCGGCGGCGTAACGGAAAATCAGTACATTTTGCGTTTCATCCGCGAGCGCATGCCTCAAATCGAATTTATCGTTCCGGAACAGGCGCCCTATTTTGAAGCGTACGGCGCGGCCCTCATGGCTTCAATCTCCGGAAGCCCCCTGCCGTCCCTGAGTGCATTATTCAAAAGCAGTTCCATTCAATATCAGAGATTTAAAAACCTGAATACCGCGCAGGACAGAGTCACTTACCTGCCTTCACAAAAAGGCAGGGTCGTCGCCGGTCGGGAATACATTCTGGGGGTTGACGGCGGCTCCACCACCACGAAAGCCAGCCTCATTGACTT
>CAYOPU010000075.1:0-10064 GCA_964405915.1 uncultured Smithella sp.
GCACGGTGTATTTACCGCGGCTGCGCTGCTGATCATCGAGAACATGAACTTCGCCGTGACGGTTCATAACCACATAATCGTTTTCTCTGGTTTTCACCGTATTTAAATTGATAAACTTTACCAAACCGTCATGACGCGCTTCCAAAGTGGAATGCTCGTCAAATTTTGCGGTACCACCGATATGGAACGTTCTCATGGTCAACTGTGTACCCGGTTCGCCGATGGACTGCGCGGCAACAATGCCAACAGCCTCGCCGATGTTCACAATGTGACCGTGGGCCAGATCACGTCCGTAGCACATGGCGCAGACACCATGTTTGGCGCGGCACGTTAAAACGGAACGAATATTAATCCTCTCAATGCCCGCCCGATCAATTTTATCGGCCAGAGCCTCATCAATCGCCTCATTGGCGTTAACGATCACTTCATCGGTAAAGGGATCTTTAATTTCCCGCAAAGCCACACGGCCCAACACACGTTCGCCGGCGGTTTCAATGATTTCACCGCCTTCCATCAAAGCGGACACATAAAGCCCGTCCACGGTTTCACAATCCTGCTCTGTAATGATGCAGTCCTGCGCCACATCCACCAACCTTCGGGTGAGATAACCAGAATTGGCTGTTTTCAAAGCCGTATCCGCCAGCCCCTTGCGGGCGCCGTGTGTTGAAATAAAATATTGAAGAACTGTCAAGCCTTCACGGAAATTGGCCGTAATCGGCGTTTCGATAATTTCACCCGATGGTTTCGCCATCAAACCACGCATACCGGCCAATTGCCTGAGCTGTTGACCAGAACCGCGAGCGCCGGAATCAGCCATCATAAATATCGGGTTGAAACTTTCAATGCGGCGTTTCTTGCCGTCAAAACCGGCAACTTCTTCCGTACTGATACCGGTCAGCATTTCCGAAGCGATTTTCTCAGTCGCCTGCGCCCAAATATCAATCACCTTATTATAACGTTCGCCGTCGGTAATCAGACCGTCCATGTACTGCTTTTGAATCTTCAAAACATCCTTGTCGCCCTGCGCCACAATATTTTTCTTGTTTTCGGGAATAATCATGTTCCCCACAGCAAACGACAACCCGGATATCGTGGCATATTTAAAGCCCAGATCTTTAAGCCGATCGGCCAGAAGAACCGTTGTCTTATCGCTGCAGAGGCGGTAGCAATGGTCAATCAGATTGGCCAGGCCCTTTTTATTCATCAACTTATTGATAGCATCAAAGTTAATTTCGGGAGGAATGATTTCGTAAAGAATCACCCGTCCGGCGGTTGTTTCCTTCAATTCCGAATCAATGCGCACTTTAATCCGCGCGTGCAGATCAATCGCTTTGGCGTCAAGAGCGGTACGCACTTCTTCCGGGCCGGAAAAAATCATCCCCTCTCCCTTCACGTCTTTCTTGGCGCGTGTCAAATAATAAATCCCCAAAACGATATCTTGACTGGGAATAATAATCGGCTTGCCGTTGGCCGGAGACAGAATGTTATTCGTGGACATCATCAAGACACGCGCTTCGGTTTGCGCCTCAATGGATAAGGGCACATGCACAGCCATCTGGTCACCGTCAAAGTCCGCGTTGAATGCGGTGCAGACGAGCGGATGCAGACGGATCGCTTTTCCTTCGATCAACACCGGCTCAAAAGCCTGCATACCCAGACGATGCAACGTTGGCGCACGGTTCAGCATCACCGGATATTCACGCACCACTTCATCAACGGCATCCCATACTTCCGCCGTCTCCCGTTCCACCATCTTCTTGGCGCTCTTCACCGTCGTAACATAGCCCTTTTCCAATAGGCGATTATAGACAAAAGGTTTGAAGAGTTCCAGCGCCATTTTTTTGGGCAAACCGCACTGATGCAGTCTTAAATCGGGACCGACGGTAATCACCGAACGACCGGAATAATCCACACGTTTTCCCAGCAAGTTCTGACGGAAACGCCCCTGCTTGCCCTTGAGCATATCTGAAAGCGATCGCAATGGTCGCTTGTTTGTTCCCGTAATCGCTCTTCCCCGGCGGCCATTGTCAAAAAGAACATCCACCGCTTCCTGCAACATGCGCTTTTCGTTGCGGATAATAATCTCTGGCGCATTGAGTTCCTGCAGGCGTTTTAAACGATTATTCCGGTTAATGACACGACGGTACAGGTCGTTGAGATCCGATGTCGCAAAGCGTCCGCCGTCAAGCGGAACCAGAGGGCGCAGATCAGGCGGGATAACCGGCAGAACGGTTAAAACCATCCATTCCGGTTTATTGCCGGACTTGCGCAATGCCTCGACCACTTTGAGCCGTTTGACAATTTTCTTCTTTTTGGTATCGGAAATGGATGTGACCACTTCCGCGCGAAGTTCTTCGTAAAGTTTTTCCAGATCGATTTCTTCGAGAAGCTGCCGGACGGCTTCCGCGCCTATTCCCGAAATAAATCCGTTTTCTCCGTATTGTTCTTTTGCTTCAATGTATTCTTCATCCGTCAGGAGTTCTTTCTTTTTCAGCGGCGTGTCTTTCGGATCCAGAACGATCCAGGATTCAAAGTAGAGAACCTTTTCCAGTTCTTTGAGGGTCAGATCCATGACATTGCCGATACGGCTGGGCAGGCTCTTCAAAAACCAGATGTGGGCAACCGGCGTCGCCAGCGTAATATGCCCCATTCTTTCACGGCGAACTTTGGATTGGATGACTTCAACGCCGCACTTTTCGCAGACAACGCCGCGGTGTTTCATGCGCTTATAGCGGCCACACAGACATTCATAGTCCTTCACCGGACCGAATATTTTCGCGCAGAACAGACCGTCGCGCTCCGGCTTGAATGTCCGGTAATTGATTGTCTCCGGCTTTTTCACTTCACCATTGGACCAGGAAATAATTTTTTCCGGCGAAGCAATCGAAATCTTCATCGCATTGAATCTGATCGGATTTTTTGGTTTTTCAAAATAACTGAAAACGTCTTCCACAGATGATTCTCCTACTTTTTAAAAGCTTTTGTGAAATTTTGGAAGTTTATTCTTCCTCGATTAATTCCACGTCTAATCCAAGGCTCTGGAGTTCCTTCACCAGTACATTGAAAGATTCCGGAAGACCCGGCTCGAAGGTATGCTCACCTTTGACGATGGATTCATAAATCCTTGTCCGACCGGCAACGTCATCGGACTTCACGGTCAAAAATTCCTGCAGGGTGTAAGAGGCGCCATAGGCTTCCATGGCCCAGACTTCCATCTCTCCCAGCCTCTGACCACCGAATTGCGCCTTGCCACCAAGGGGCTGCTGGGTCACCAGCGAATAGGGCCCGATAGAACGGGCATGTATTTTATTATCAACCAGGTGATGCAGTTTCAGCATGTAAATGATGCCGACCGTCACCTCCTGATCGAAAGGCTCACCGGTCCGACCGTCAAACAGGATCGCCTGACCCGTTTCCGGTAGTCCTGCCGTATCCAGCAGTTTACGAATCTGCGCCTCGGGGCAACCGTCAAAAACAGGACTGGCCACCAGCATACCTTTTTTCAGGCGACTGATAAATCGATGGATATCTTCCGCGGAAGCATTCTCCAAAAATTCATCAAACTGCGGCGTCGAATAGGTTTTCTTCAATTCACTTTTAATGTGGTTCAGATTACTATTTTTTTCCAGAAGTTCATTGAGGCCTTCGCCGATCGATTTTGCGGCCCAGCCCAAATGGGTTTCCAGAATCTGGCCAACGTTCATGCGGGAAGGAACCCCCAACGGGTTGAGAATAATATCTACTGTAGATCCGTCGGCAAAATAAGGCATATCTTCTTCCGGAAGAATCCTGGACAAAACACCTTTGTTCCCGTGCCGACCGGCCATTTTGTCACCGACAGACAGTTTTCTTTTTATGGCGACATAGACTTTCACCATTTTGATCACACCGGGCGGCAGTTCGTCGCTGGCTTTAATTTTGTCGAGCTTTTCCTCGAAATGCGCTTTAACGAAATCTATTTTCCTTTCCATGGCGGAAATCAGATTGGTCAGTTTTTCTTCAGAACCGTCATGCTCGGCGAGCGTGATTTCTTTCCAGTAGGTGAAGGGTATCTCGGCCCAGATGTCTTTGGTGATTTTATCGCCCTTTTTCAAAAGCGTTTTCTTCTTGACATCAACGATTTTACCAGCTGCTGTTTTTCCGATCACCAGTCTGGCAATATCTTTTTTGATCGACTGAGCCAGGATGCGGATTTCATCGTCACGATCCTTCGTCAACTGTTCAATCGCATCTTCTTCAATAGCCTGTGACCGCGAATCTTTGTCGGCGCCTTTGCGCGTAAATACTTTGGCATCAATGACCGTGCCTTCTACACCGGGCGGGACGCGTAAAGATGTATCGCGCACATCGCTGGCTTTTTCGCCAAATATGGCACGCAGCAATTTTTCCTCGGCAGACAACTGTGTTTCGCCTTTGGGCGTGATCTTGCCGACCAGAACATCTCCCGGCTTCACAGAAACACCGATGCGAATGATCCCGCTGTCATCAAGGTTACGAAGCGCCTCCTCACCGACATTAGGAATATCACGCGTTATTTCTTCCTTACCCAGCTTGGTGTCGCGGGCCATCGTTTCAAACTCTTCAATATGAATCGATGTGTAAATATCTTCCTTGACGATCCGCTCACTGACCAGAATGGAATCTTCATAGTTGTATCCACCCCAGGACATGAACGCTACCATGACATTCCGCCCCAAGGCCAGTTCACCGTTATCCGTTGCGGGACCATCAGCCAGGATATCTCTCTTCTGGACACGGTCACCAACGGCAATAATGGGTTTCTGGTTAAAGCAGGTGTCCTGATTGGAGCGCTGATACTTGGATAAGATATAAATATCCACCCCGGTATCCAGACCATCTTCTTCCGGTTTATCGGCGCGAACCACGATGCGGAAAGCATCCACCATTTCGACAACCCCTGTTCTCCTCGCCACCACAACGGCGCCGGAATCGCGGGCAACAACAGATTCCATACCCGTCCCGACCACGGGAACCTCGGGGCACATAAGCGGCACAGCCTGACGCTGCATGTTGGAGCCCATGAGCGCGCGGTTGGCGTCATCATGCTCCAGAAACGGAATCAGCGCCGCAGCCACTGAAACGAGCTGATCGGGGGCAACATCCATCATTTTGATGTCTTCCGGTACGGCAGAGACAAAGTCACCGCCTTTTCTGACTGAAATCAGTTCCTCTTCGAATTTTCCTTTTTTGTCGAGCGGCCGATCAGCGGGTGCGATCAGCTGGTTTTCTTCTTCAATGGCTGTCATAAACTTCACGCTGTCCAGCACCTTGCCATTTTCGACCAGACGATAGGGGGTTTCGATGAAGCCGAATTCATTCACCCGCGCGTAAGTACTGAGGGATACAATCAAGCCGATATTCGGACCTTCCGGTGTCTCAATCGGACAGATACGGCCGTAATGCGTCGAATGAACGTCACGGACTTCAAATCCGGCGCGTTCTCTCGTCAAACCGCCCGGTCCCAGCGCGGACAAACGCCGTTTATGAGTAATTTCCGACAACGGATTGGTCTGATCCATGAACTGGGACAATTGGCTCGAACCGAAAAATTCATTGACCACCGCCGATACTGGTTTCGCGTTAATGAGATCGTGCGGCATCATGGTTTCAATATCCTGCAGGCTCATTTTTTCTTTAATCGCCCGTTCCATGCGCACCAGACCAATGCGATACTGATTTTCGATGAGTTCTCCCACGGAACGCACACGGCGGTTCCCCAGATGATCAATATCATCGACGCTACATTCGCCGGCGCCGTTTTTCAGATCAATAAGATACTTGACGGACGTCATGATATCTTCATTACGCAACACCGTTAAATCCGTTGACACGTTCAAGCGAAGTTTGTAATTCATCTTGGCGCGACCGACGTCCGACAGATCGTAAGTTTCCGTTTCAAAAAAGAGACTGTTGAAAAATTTCGCGGCGGTCTCCGGCGTCGGAGGATTGCTTGGACGAAGCCTGCGGTAAATCTCCATAATCGCGTCTTCCGTGGTGTCAATCCGATCCATCAGCAGTGTGTCACGAATGGAGGCATTATCAAGGTCTTCGTCAATGTGAATGAACTTCAATTCTTTGACGCCCTTTTCCTGCGCGATTTCAAGTCCATTGAGCGGCATTTCTTCATTGCATCGGAAGAGGATCTCTCCGGTCGCGGGATCATGAACATCAGCCGAAAGAACTTTCCCCGTCAAATCAACCTCTTTGATGGCTACACGGTTAATGCCGGCGTCAATAACCCTTTTGAGCAGTGGCTTGGTCAGTTTACGCCCTTTTTTAACAATGACTTCATCGCTTTTCGGATCTTTAATATCTTCCGGCGCTTTTTGACCGGTCAGCGATTCATCGACTGCAAAATAAATCTTTTCGCCTTCCAGCGTCATTCTCTCGATATTGTAAAAATAATTTAAAATAAACTCCGTTGAGTTGCCCATAGCCTTCAACAAAATCGTCACGGGCATTTTCCGGCGACGGTCGATTCGTACATAAAGCAGGTCTTTGGAATCAAATTCCAGATCCAGCCAAGAACCGCGAATGGGAATGACTCTGGCCGAATAGATCAGTTTACCGGAAGCAACCGTTTTCCCTTTATCATGATCAAAAAAGATACCGGGCGACCGATGCAACTGGCTGACAATCACGCGCTCCGATCCATTGACGATAAACGTGCCGTTTTCCGTCATGAGCGGAATTTCTCCAAAGTAAATTTCCTGCTCTTTAATATCACGGATCGGCTTGGTCTCCGGCGCTTCACGATTGATCTTGCCGTCGGCAAGCCTGTCGGTGTCAAATACCACCAGTCTGACCACAATTTTCAAAGGAGCGGCATAGGTCATACCCTTCTGAACACACTCCCTCATATCATACCGGACATCCCCGATTTTGTAGCTGACAAATTCCAGAGAGCATTTTCCACTGAAATCCGAAATGGGAAACACGCTTTTGAAAGCACCCTGCAGGCCGATGTTGCGCCGCTTTGCCAGCGGCATGTCGGCTTGCAGGAACTTTTCATAAGATCGTGTCTGTATTTCAATCAGATTGGGAATTTCCTGTATTTGTTTTACACGGCCAAAGTTTTTTCTAAAGTCGCCCATAGTATCCTTAAATAAAATTAAAAATGAGAGATTAGATTATTTAATCTCGACAGTTCCGCCCACTTCTTCAATTTTCTTTTTGATGTCGGCAGCTTCGTCTTTGGAGACACCCTCTTTAATGGGCTTGGGGACTCCTTCCACCAGATCCTTGGCTTCTTTCAGACCCAATCCGGTAATCGCGCGGACCACTTTAATGACCTGAATCTTTTCCGCGCCGAAACCCGTGAGCATCGCATTGAATTCCGTCTGCTCCTCCGCTGCGGCGGCAGGCGCTGCGCCGGGAGCCGCCATGGCGGCCATCATGGGTGCGGCGGCAGACACACCGAATTTTTCTTCCAGTTCCTTCACCAGAGCGGAAAGCTCCAGCACGGTCATATTTTCAATAAATTTTACGACGTCTTCTTTCGTTATTTCAGCCATTTTTTTCTTCCTCTTTAAAGTATTTATTTTAGTTTAATGTATTTTTCTTTTCGCTATAGGCATTGAGCAGCTGCACAAAGCTTCTGGGAACCGCACTCAAAACCGTCACCAACGATGTCGGCACCGCCGCCATGACGGAAACCAGTTTGCCCAGAAGAACTTCCCTGCTGGGTAATTCAGCCAGAGCGGTAATGTCCGGTTTCGTCAACAGTTTGCCGTCGAGTACGCCGACTTTAATTTCCAGTTCAGGATTCTTCTTGGCGAATTCAATCAACGCCTTCGTTGGCGCCACCGGATCCTTATAGCTCAGGACAACGGCCACGGGATATTTAAAATGATCCGCCAGAACAGAAAAGTCTGTCTCTCTTGAGGCAATGCCCAGCAGAGTGTTTTTGACAACCTTTAATTCGGCATCGTTCTTACGCAATGCGTTTCTCAGGGCTTCCATTTTTTCAACGTTCATCGCGTTGAAACTGGTCAAAACGCCCAACCTGGCCTGCTTGAGTTTCTCCTGAAGTTCGGATACAATTTGTTCCTTCGTTTTCCGATCCAATATATCAGCCTCCTTTCAAATTATTTTTATTTGAGGCCGGAGAATCTAGCCGCATACAGAATGGAAAACGGTCCATCCGTCCTACCCGATCCCCGTTTTCCGAAAAAATGATTACTCCGATACATTCAGTAATAATTTTCACGCTACGAGTCTCGGCAGGCCTTCTTCCGTTTAAACTTCCGTACCTGCTGTCTTCGACCTATACAACTTCTACTCAGACACTTCCGGTCACATTTTTTTTGAGACCAGCCGCGCCTTCAACTTCATATTTTAGGTGGCACTTTTAATATCCAACGGGTCAATTCTCACGCCTGCGCCCATGGTGCTGGATAACGCAATGCTCTTAATGTATGTCCCTTTGCTGGAGGCCGGCTTCAATTTGATAATGATCTCCAGAAGCGCATTGACATTTTCGCTTAATTTTTCAGCGCCGAAAGACACTTTACCGACCGGTGAATGCACGATCCCGGCTTTTTCCACGCGGAATTCCACTTTACCCGCTTTGAGTTCCTTCACGGCATTGGCAATATCAAAAGTTACCGTTCCCACTTTCGGATTGGGCATCAAACCGCGCGGGCCTAAAATTTTAGCAATTTTACCCACAGCCCCCATCATGTCCGGCGTAGCAATTACGCGATCAAACTCCAGCCAGCCGCCTTTTATTTTTTCAATGATATCGTCGCTGCCGACTAAATCCGCGCCGGCTTCCAGCGCCTCTTTTTCTTTATCGCCCTTTGCAAAAACCAACACACGCACCGTCTTGCCCAAGCCGTTGGGCAAAACAACACTGCCCCGAACCATCTGATCGGCATGAGCCGGATTGACGCCCAGACGGACGGCGGCATCCACTGTCTCGTCGAATTTGACCCCAGTCATTGATACAACCATTTCCGCAGCCTCTTTCAGCGTGTAGCGCTTGGTCGGCTCAACCTTCGCTTTCGCAGCTTTAATGCGTTTGCCTCGTCTCAACATGATAAAACCTCATCTTTATTAACCTGCTATTTCAATTCCCATTGACCTTGCCGTACCGGCAACAATCTTAACCGCGCCTTCAATATTGACAGCATTCAAATCATTGAATTTCAATTGCGCAATTTCCTGAACCTGTTTGGCCGTCACGGTTCCCACTTTTTCCCTTTTGGGATCCGCCGCCCCCTTGGCAACTTTTGCCGCCTGTTTGAGCAAAACGGAAGCCGGCGGCGTTTTGGTAATAAAGGTAAACGACCGATCCGCATAAACCGTGATGACGACGGGAATGATCATGCCTTCCTGATTTTGCGTCATGGCATTGTAGGCCTTGCAAAACTCCATAATATTCACGCCATGCTGTCCTAACGCCGGTCCAATCGGGGGTGATGGTGTCGCCTTTCCCGCTTTAATCTGCAATTTGATATTCGCAATAACTTTTTTTGCCATAACAATCACCTGATCTAAAAAATTTTTTGGGCTTAACCCTTGTGCCTTGAAACCAATTACCCTTTATTGCCCCTGAGTGACTTGAATGAAATCCAACTCCACCGGCGTCGGACGGCCAAAAATGCTGACAATCACCCGAAGCTTGCTTTTTTCCGGCCGAACTTCATCAATAACACCGTCAAAATTGGTGAAAGGGCCATCAATAATTTTAACATGATCACCAACATCAAATTTAAATTTCGGTTTCGGCTTCAGGGTTCCTTCATCAATTCTGACCTTCAGATTCTCAACGTCTTTATCTGGAATCGGTGATGGTTTATCCTTGCTGCCGATAAAACCTGTGACTTTCGGTGTGTTCTTGACGATGTGCCAGTTTTCATCGCTCATTTCCATACGCACCAGAATATAACCCGGGAAAAACTTGCGTTTGGAAGTTTTTTTCTCTCCCGAAATCAACTCCACAACATCTTCTTCCGGAATCAAAATATCGGAAAAACAATCCTGAGCACCGGCCAGTTCAATTCTTTCCTGAAGGCTCATCTTGACCTTATTCTCAAATC
>CAYOPU010000076.1:0-10026 GCA_964405915.1 uncultured Smithella sp.
TGTGATCTTCCGGAAGATGCCCTGCTCCATTTTTTTATTGAAGAATTAACTTGAACGACAGGTTGCCTGATTTAAAAATTATTCGGACGGGTTTTGCCGGATCGGGGCATCATTTTTGACGGCGTTCCAATCCGTGAAAGTGTGGACTTCTCATCATCACTTTCAAAATACTCGCTGTTGACAACGGTCATCAAGAGCATTAAATTAAATGAAATAAGGAAGATCATGATGCAGTATCCTACTGGTGTGGTAAATATTGGCCAAGATGTTTTTTTATAAGATTGTTTGTTGTTAGCAAACGGGACCATTGATTCTTATGAGAAAGGAGATTTGCCATGTCGAAACTAAATTTGACACCTGATGAGGAAGCTAAAGTAGTTGAGATCCTTGAGAGATACCTTCCAGAGTTGGAAAATGAAACTGTGCATACCGACAACAAGGAACTCCGCAAGTTTTTTAAGGAACGGGAATTCTTTATGAAGGAGTTATTGAGGCGTCTGAAAAGCTGAATTCAGCCAGATTCTTCTGTTGCTTTCATGCGCGGTGGTCGAATTTTGCATTAATATCAATCATATTCGCTGCTTGATCCATGTCTTCCCCGCGAAACAGAGGAACATTCTATATTTTGAAGTATCCTTCCATGCAACAACGCGAAAATATCATGCCGTCAGCCGCCCGGTCGACGGGCGTGGGCGTGGGCGGGACGGCTGAGTTTCAGACCTGCAAGCGTTGAAGAACTGTTTTGTAAAAATTTCTTGACAAGCAGAAATCTCTCGTTATATATAACGCGCCGTTTAAAGGAACAGGAATTTTCAATGGACAGACATATCAACGCAAACAGCAATGCTTTTGGCTACTGGTTTTATTACTATTATGCGTCGGTCTGCCTGTCGCTGAGGAGGACTTGGTAAAGTAACCTAAACCAACCAAAGCCATGGGGAGACCGAAAGGAAGCTGCCCATGGCTTTTTTGTTTTTGAAAGGCCGTGGCGGCAAAAGTCATGGCCTTTTTTCATTCAAGGAGGAAGTTATGATCATCGTTATGAAAAGCCGCGCAACGGAAAAGCAGATTGAAGACGTGGTGCAATGGATCGAATCGGTCGGCTTTAAAGCGCATCCGTCCAGCGGTGTGGAGCGCACCATTATCGGGGCGGTCGGCGACAGCCGCGACAAATCCGTGCTGAAATATGTGGAATCTCTGCCGGGTGTGGAAAAAACGATGCCGATTTTGAAACCCTACAAGCTGGCTAGCCGTGAATCGCACGAAGGCGATACGGTAGTCAATGTCGGTTCGATTCAAATCGGTGGACCGGAATTTGTCGTCATGGCGGGGCCCTGCGCCATTGAAAGCGAGGGGCAGCTGCTGGAGAGCGCCTATGTTGTCCAAAAAGGCGGCGGACAGATTTTGCGAGGCGGCGCTTTCAAACCGCGCACGTCGCCCTACAGCTTTCAGGGGATGGAAGAGGAAGGCCTCAAAGTTCTGGATGCCGTCAGCAAAAAAACCGGTCTGCCGACCGTGACGGAAGTTGTCAACCCGGCCGATGTCGATCTGGTGGAAGCCTATGCCGATATGCTGCAAATCGGCGCGCGCAACGTCCAGAATTTCGCCCTGCTGAAAAAAGTCGGTCATGCGCGCAAACCGGTCCTGCTCAAACGAGGCATGATGACCACCATTGAAGAATTGCTCATGTCGGCGGAATACATTCTTTCTTCCGGCAATCCCAACGTTATCCTTTGTGAGCGCGGCATCCGCACCTTTGAAACCGCCACCCGCAACACGCTGGATATCAGCGCCGTGCCGGTGCTCAAAAGCCTGACCCACCTGCCGGTTGTGGTTGACCCCAGCCACGCGGCAGGCAACTGGCATTATGTCATTCCGCTGGCGCGCGCGGCGGTGGCCGTGGGAGCGGACGGCATTATTGTGGAAGTGCATCCCCAGCCGGAAAAAGCGGTTTCGGACGGAGCGCAGTCTCTTAAACCGGAAAAATTCTATCAGTTGATGGATGATATCCGGGCGCTCGCCGGGGCGATGCGCAGATGAGGTCAGGGAGCGAATATGAGATCATTAAAAGTTAATCTTGATAAAAAAACATTATCATCTTATGAAATCCGCATCGGCAAAGGCATTATCGACCGGATGGTTCTGTTGATCGCGAAAAACCACAAGGCAGAGCGCTATGTGATTGTGACGGACAGTAATGTCAACAGGCTTTACGGACAGGCCATGCTGGACGCCATGACTCAGGCAGGGATGAAGACGTCGCTGATGGAAATTCCCGCCGGAGAGTTTTCTAAAAACATGGCGACGGTCCTGGACATCGCCGCAAGACTGCTGGACCTGGGCGCCGACCGGGGGACGCTGCTGATTGCTCTGGGAGGTGGTGTGGTGGGGGATCTGACGGGGTTTGTCGCATCGGTTTATATGCGCTCCGTGCCTTATCTTCAGATACCGACCACACTGATCGGCCAGGTGGACAGCAGCATTGGCGGGAAAACCGCCGTGGATCTGCCACAGGGCAAGAATCTGCTGGGGACATTTTATCAGCCGCGCGCCGTGTTTGCGGATGTGAATTTTCTGGAGACGCTGCCGGAGAAAGAGTTTCAGAACGGCCTGGCCGAAATTATCAAATACGGTATTATTGAAGATGAGAAATTGTTCAAGCTGCTGGAAGAGGATATGGAGGAGGTCAAAGGCAGGGATGCTGCGTGGTTGCTGAAAATCATCGAAACCTGCTGCCGCATTAAAAAATCGATTGTCGAGATCGACGAGCGTGAACAGGGTCTGCGAAGGATTCTCAATTTCGGCCACACGCTGGGGCATGCCCTGGAAGCTTCGTCAAAATATGCGCTATCGCATGGCGAGGGCGTGGCGCTGGGGATGATTGCCGCGGCGATGCTGTCCGTGAAAATGCAATATTTATCCGCGGACGATTCCCTCCGTATCGAGCATGTCATTATGCGGGCAGGACTTCCAACGCGGATTGACCAGGTCTTTAAGACGGACGCGGTGATCGGCCGTTTAAAATCGGACAAGAAGAAGAAGGATGATGTGGTCCATTTTATTCTGATTAAAAAAATAGGCATGCCTTTTGTCAGCGGCAGCATCAGTGAGCGGATGATCAGCGACGTTCTGGAGGAAATGAAAGCATGAAGCCTTCGTTGGATGCGTTACGGGATGATATGAGAAAAAAAGACCGGGAGATTATCCGCCTGCTCAATGAGCGCTCGCAGATTTCCGTCAAGATCGGTCGGGTGAAGGGTCAGACGGGCCTGGAAGTATACAATCCGGCGCAGGAAGCCCGCGTGATGAATTATCTGAACGATCTCAACGACGGTCCTTTATCCGACCGCCAGGTGACGTCGATTTACCGGGAAATCATCTCCGCCTCGCGCGATCTGCAAAAGCCCATGAATATCGCGTATCTGGGGCCGGAGGCCTCTTTCAGCCATCTGGCGGCGCGCCTGCATTTCGGCACGTCCAGCCGTTTCCAGCCGCAGCAGGGCATTGCGCGTGTGTTTGACGAGGTGGAAAAAGGCGCGGTGGAGTGGGGGGTTGTTCCCGTGGAAAATTCGCTGGAAGGGTCGGTGAATGTGACACTGGACCGGCTGGTGTTGACCCCTCTGAAAATTCAGGCGGAAATGTATCTGCGCATCAGCCAGTGTCTGATTTCGTCGGCCAAAAGTCTGAAGGGCATCAAAAACGTTTATTCGCACCCGCAGGGTCTGGCGCAGTGCCAGTCCTGGCTGAGGTCTCAGCTGCCCAACGCCGTTCTCGGTGAGATGGAAAGCACGGCGGCGGCCGCACAGATGGTCAGGGGGAAAAAAACAGCCGCGGCCATTGGCAGTGCGCTGGCTGCCTCTACTTACGGGCTGAATAGGCTGGCCGAAGGGATTGAAGACAATCCGTCCAACACAACGCGCTTTCTGGTGATCGGCCGGGGCGAAGGGACGCCCACGGGCGATGACAAGACATCGATTATTTTTGCAACGCCGGATTTTCCCGGGTCGCTGCACCAGGCGCTTTCGTCCTTTTCGAAACGAAAGATTAATCTGGCAAAGATCGAGTCGCATCCCGTCAAAGAAAGAATGTGGGAGTATTTTTTCTTCGTGGATATGATCGGCCACGGACAGGACAAGGCCGTGAAATCCTGTTTGAAAGAATTGCAAGATAAAACGATTTACCTGAAAGTACTGGGGTCGTATCCGAAGGCCAAGGACGGACTATGATTTGTATTCCCATTACCGCCGCGACACATGCGGAGGCGCTTGGGGCGGTTAAAAGAAGCGCTTCGGCGGCTGACGTGATTGAATTGCGCATGGATGTCATTGCGGCAGGCAATTTGCCTGAGCTAATGGCCGCCGCCCGAAACGCATCCAAGCGGGTCAAAATTATTGTCACCTGCCGCCGCCCGGAAGAATCGCTGGCGTCCGATGCAGGCGGTACCGCCGCGAACAACAAGGGGATGACCGAAGCCGCCAAAATGAATCTTCGCAAACAGGCGGTGACGCTGGGCGCTGATTTTATCGATATTGAACTGGCCTGCGGAGAGAAAGTCATTGCGCAGCTTCAGGCTTTTAGACGAAAACAGAAAAGCCCCGCACAGATCATCGTTTCCTGGCACGACATTGCCAAAACGCCGTCGCTTACAAAATTAAAATCAATATTTCAGGCGTGCGCGAAAACCGGCGCCGATATTGTGAAGATTGTTCCTTACGCCCGAACCGGGCAGGACAACTTAAAAGTACTGGGCCTGCTTGCCCATGCGAAAACGCAGCGTTGCCCCCTGATCGCCATGTGCATGGGAGAAGAGGGGAAAATAAGCCGCGTCCTGGCGCCGCTTCTGGGCAGTTATCTGACGTTTGCCGTGCTGCCGGGCTTACGGCAATCCGCGCCCGGCCAATTGACGGTGAGCGCGATGAGGGATTTTCAGAATCTGTTTGAGAGTGACCGGCGTGCTATCCAAACCGGCCTGATGCCGCCCGACCAGGCGAACTTTGTTCTGCTGGGCAATCCCGTCCGGCACAGCCTCTCGCCGCTGATGCATAACAGGGCGCTTGCGGCTATGGGGATTGACGGGCATTACAGTGCATTTTGCGTAAGCGATTTAGGCGACGCCATAGCCGGAATAAGGGGAATGAACATTCGGGGCGCATCCGTGACGATTCCGTTCAAAACGGCCGTGATGGAATATCTTGACGCAATCGACGGGGATGCCGCCGCTCTGGGCGCCGTCAATACAATCGTGAACGATCGGGGATGTCTTGCCGGTTATAACACGGATTGGCTTGGATTGGTGCAGGCCTTAAAAGATCAAATGGATATTGCGGGGAAAAGCTTTGCGATTCTCGGCGCCGGCGGGACGGCGCGCGCGGCGGCTTACGGGATCACAAAAGAAGGCGGTCGGGTGGTGATTGTCAATCGTACGGCAGACAAGGGAAGGGCGCTGGCGGCCCGGTTTGATTGTCCGTTTTATCCCCTGTCCGCTATTGGCAAAATTAAAGCGGATTGTCTGATCAACGCCACGTCCGTCGGCATGTATCCGCATGTAGAACAATCGCCGGTTTTGGTATCCGCTCTGGCGCATTATCCGGTTGTGGCGGATGTCATTTACAATCCGCTGATGACCAGGCTGCTGCGGGACGCCGAAGCGAAAGGCTGCAAAATTATTTCCGGCTTGGAGATGTTTGTGCATCAGGGGGCCGGGCAATTCAAATTATGGACGGGGAAGGAAGCGCCTCTGGCGTTGATGAGAAAAACCGTTCATGAAAGGTTGAAAAAACTTGCATCCTGAGATAAAAGCAAAAGAAACGGTTTCGACCGTTGAAGTGCCCGGATCGAAAAGCTTGACGCAGCGGGCTTTAATTGCGGCTTCGCTGGCGCAGGGGAAATCATTGATCCGGCATGCGCTGATTGCTGAAGATACACAACATTTGATGGCCGGGTTAAAAAAGCTGGGTGCGGGGATCGATCCCGTGGCGGGAGGCTTTGAGATTACAGGCACCGGCGGGGTGATTACCAATAAATGTAACGAAATATTTCTGGGAAATAATGGCACTGCGCTCCGGTTTTTGACGGCGCTCGTTTGTCTGGGACGGGGCCGGTATGTTCTGACCGGTGAGCCCCGTTTGTGTGAGAGACCGGTAGGCCCGCTCGTTTCATCGCTTCAGGAGATGGGCGTGGAGATTGCCTGTCATAACAATTGTCCGCCGGTGCAGATTATGGCCAATGGCCTGAGAGGCGGCCGGATCACCCTTAAGGATATTGAAAGTTCCCAGTATGTTTCCGCCCTCCTGTTGTGCGGACCCTACACGGCCAAAGGCATTGAACTTTCACTGACGGGGAATATCGTTTCGGCGCCTTACATTGATTTGACCGTGCGCGTGATGAATGATTTTGGTGCGAAAGTGCTGCCAACCGGCAATCGTGAATACATAGTCGATACGCAGCATATTTATTCAGGTCGCGATTATTCTATAGAGGGTGACGCATCCAGCGCGTCTTATTTTTTCCTGGCCGCCGCCCTTTTGAAAAAAACCGTCCGTGTTGACGGTGTCTGCCGGGAAAGCGCCCAGGGGGATATTCGTTTGCTGGATATAATGGAAAGACTCGGCTGCCGGGTTGTAAGCGGCGAAAACTTTGTGCAGGTGTCCGCCGGAGATCTGGTTTCAGGCGACATGACCTTCGATATGGGCGATATGCCGGATATGGTGCCGACGCTTGGTGTTCTGGCTGCTTTCCGCAAAGGCCGGACGCGGATTACCAACGTTGCCCATTTAAGGATCAAGGAAAGCAATCGTTTGGCGGCCATGGTGACAGAGCTCAACCGGATCGGGATTGCGGCGTCCGAACTGCCGGACGGCTTAATGGTTGAAGGCGGGCAGCCTCGTCCCGCCCTTATCGAAACGTATAATGACCACCGGATCGCCATGAGTTTTGCGGTGGCCGGTCTTGTCAAACCCGGTATTGAAATCAGCGGCAGGAAATGCGTGGATAAGTCCTTTCCCGGTTTCTGGCAGGAGGTGGCAAAAATATGAAAGTAATTCTTATCGGCTATCGGGCAACCGGAAAATCAACGGTCGGGAAGCTGTTGTCCAAAAAACTTAACATTCCTTTTTTGGATACCGACTATCTGATTGAGAAAACGGCGGGCATGAAGATAAAGAAACTGATCGCGCGCGAGGGCTGGCCGGAATTCCGTAAGAGGGAAAAAGAAGCCATTTTGTCGATTGCGGAAAAAGATCTGTGCATCGTCGCCACCGGAGGAGGCGCGATCTTAACGGAGGAGAATCGGGTCTTCCTGAAAAAAATGGGCGTTCTGATTTGCCTCAAAGCATCTTTGCATGACATTATCGAGCGGCTCAATCACGACGCGCAGGCGGGACAGTCGCGGCCTCAATTTACATCCGAAGATCTTGCTTCTGAGACCTTTGCGGCTTTAAGTGAACGTATTCCTTTGTATGCGTCCATTGCTGATATTACCATAGATACGGAAGGAAAAAGCATTGTGCGGGTTGCCGACGAGATTTATCAGTATCTGCTGGAAGCGGGCGCTGTGTTCGAAATCGACAAATTGAAAAAGATGGACAAAAGCAATTCTTAGCGGGAGAGCGTATGGCGGGCAATGCTTCGGGCAGGGTGTTTTGCGTGACCACATGGGGGGAGTCGCACGGAGCGGCGCTGGGCGCGGTGATTGACGGCTGCCCGGCGGGTCTTGAACTTGACGACGCCGATATTCAGGGCGTGCTGGATCGACGCAAACCGTCGTCGGGTGCGGCCTCGACGACGCGCCGCGAAAAAGACAGAGTGGAAATCCTGTCCGGTGTCTTTGAAGGCAAAACGACCGGGACGCCAATTTCGCTTTTGATCCGCAATACCGATGCCCGTTTATCAAATTACAATGACCTGAAAGATGTTTTCCGCCCGGGACACGGCGATTTTACCTACTTTAAAAAATATGGCATCCGGGATTGGCGCGGAGGAGGCCGCGCATCAGGCCGGGAAACCGTTGCCCGCGTTGCTGCGGGAGCCGTTGCCCAAAAAATGATTACTGCCGTCGGCATGGAAGTGATTGCTTACACCAAAAGTATCGGTGGCATTGAGATCGATTCGGCGGTCCTTCTACAGAACCGGGATTTAAAAGCAACAGTGCTTCAAAATGCCCTGTATTGTCCTGACCCTGCGGCTGCGGCGTCCATGGAAGAGAAACTTGCAGCCGTCCGCAAGGAAGGCGACACGCTGGGCGGCGTGGTGGAAATGATTGTCCGTGGATGCCCTGCGGGTTTGGGCGAACCGGTGTTCGATAAGCTGGATGCGGATCTGGCGGCAGCACTGATGAGCATTGGAACGGTGAAGGCCGTGGAAATAGGCGAGGGGTGTGCGGTGGCTTTCAAAAAAGGTTCCCAGATCAATGATCCGATGGATGCCGACGGTTTCAGAAAAAATTCCGCCGGCGGCATCCTGGCCGGCATTACCACCGGTCAGGACATCGTTGTCCGGGTTTACTGCAAGCCGATTCCATCGATTGCCCTGCCGCAGCAAACACGCGATATGGAAGGTCGGATGCGTTCCATTGAAATACAGGGCCGTCATGATATCTGCGTTCTGCCGCGGATTGTGCCGGTGTGCGAAGCCATGGTTTGTCTGGTGCTGGCGGATCACTGGCTCAGACAAAAGGCGGCAACCGGATGAACAATGTTACCATCGGCATTATCGGCGGGACAAACGGCATGGGGCGCTGGTTTTCCCAACTGCTGAGCGCTCAGGGCTTTGCGGTTCATGTCACCGGCAGAAAGACGCCAATGACGTCTCAGGATGTCGTGAAATGCTGTGCTGTGGTTGTTGTTTCTGTGCCGATTGCGGCGACGGCCGGCGTGATCGCGGAGGTCGGTCCGCTTTTGAAAAAAAGTCAGTTATTGATGGATTTAACATCGCTGAAGAAAGAGCCGGTGGCGCTGATGCTTGCGCATTCTCAGGCAGAGGTGATCGGCTGTCACCCGCTGTTCGGTCCTTCGGTTACGGAAGCGGCGGGTCATAATATTGTCTTATGCCGGGGACGCGGCGACGCCTGGTATGGCTGGATAAAGCATATCTTTGAAAAAACCGGTTATACGCTGCTGGAGAGAACTCCCGACGAGCACGACCGGATGATGGCGATTGTGCAGGCGCTTAACCATTTCAACACGATTACGCTGGGCATGGCGATTGCCGAAACAGGAATTCCACTGGCCGAGGTCAGTCAATTTTCAACGCCGATTTTTAAAACCAAAATGGACATTGTGAAAAAAGTGTTTACGGAAAGTCCTGATCTCTATGCCGACATTATTGCCGGTAATCCCAATATCGACGACGTGCTTCAGACCTATGAACAGGTTGTCCGGGACAGTCGCGCAAAGCTTAAGGCGGGGGACGGCGCTGAATTGAAGAGCGCCATGGAAACCACCGCGAAAAAATTGTTCTGATACTGTCATAAAATACACGCGCTGATATCCGGCATGACCATGTCGAGAATAACCGGATCGATTGGGGGGGGTGTCATTCCTCCAGTTGATGTGTCCTTCTCGCTTGTTACACCTACAACTAAACAACTTTGAAAATTCCTGATGTTATTGATTACTATTTATAGTCATTAGTTTCTTGTCTTTTTTATTTCATCCCTTTTAATGACGCTGGCAAAAGTGCATAGGATTACTCAGGCGATTAGTTCATGAAACTTTTTATTATTGCATCGGTATTGTCTGAAAATATGATTTCAAAAATAGCCTGATGATATCGCTCAATATCACACGATGTGCCCAAAGGGCGTGAGTAATCCAGAAAACTTTCCTTCTTCAAATGATCAAGGACATTTAGCATTTTGGGTATATGATTTTCTGTAACAGATATAAATGAGTAGACTTTTCGTTTGTCTTGTTTGCAATGCAGATATACAGGGAAGATTTGACACATTATTTTCTGCGCAAAGTATACCCTATTAGACGGCAGGCCAATATTATGCATGGCATGATGAGATTCAGACTGTTTGTTTGC
>CAYOPU010000077.1:0-9811 GCA_964405915.1 uncultured Smithella sp.
TGATGGATCACCAGATGAACCTGCTGGTGTCGGAAGAATTCGGCCTTTACTTTGTTCGCATCCCGTTACAGACCAGCAGCACCATCATCTGCGGCAATGCGCTGCAAATTGACTGGAAAACAGTCGTACCGCCTTGGCAGGTCAGTTACATACTGGGTAATCCGCCTTTTGTCGGTGCAAAATTCATGAGTGAAGAGCAGCGCAAAGACGTAGCCTCCGTATTCGGCCATATCAAAAATGCGGGATTGCTTGATTTTGTCGCCGCCTGGTATGTCAAGGCTGCGCAGATGATCAAAGGCGAAAACATTCGCTGCGCTTTCGTTTCCACCAACTCCATTACGCAGGGCGAACAAGTAGGCGTCTTGTGGAGTTGGATGCTGGATCAGGGCATGAAGATATTTTTTGCCCACCGGACATTTCAATGGAACAATGAAGCGCGTGGCAAGGCGGCGGTGCATTGCGTCATTATCGGCTTTGCCGGTTTTGATGTTTCGCCCAAGTGGCTTTTTGAATATGAAAACATCAAAGGCGAACCGCATAAAATCAAGGTACAAAACATCAACCCCTATTTAGTGGATGCCCCTAGTCTTTTTATAGGAAACCGCACTTCGCCAATTTGCTCAGTTCCTCTGATGGGTGTAGGAAGTCAGCCGATAGATGATGGAAACTACCTATTTACAGAAGATGAGAAAAATGAATTCCTAAAAAAGGAACCTCTAGCTGCTAAATATTTTCGGCGTTGGCTTGGTGGGCATGAGTTTTTAAATGGCTATCATCGTTATTATTTGTGGCTTGGTAAAGTTCCACCTAATGAATTAAAAAACATGCCTGAATCAATGAAAAGAGTTGAGGCTGTAAGAAAATTTCGTCTATCAAGTGATAGGCCGGTTACAAAAAAGTTGGCCGATACACCGACTCAATTTGCATTTGAGACAATCCTTGAAGACGAATATCTAATCATTCCCAAGGTATCATCCGAGCGTCGCTTGTATATTCCAATAGGATTCGAATCTCCAAATACTTTTGTTAGTGACTTAGTTTTTGTCATACCGCATGCAAATTTGCATCATTTTGGTATTATATCCTCTCTTATGCACAATGCTTGGATGAGATGTGTTGCCGGACGATTAAAGAGTGATTATCGGTATTCAACAAAACTTGTTTACAACAACTTCCCCTGGCCGGAGAACCCTACGGAAAAGCAAAAGCAGGCCATTGAAGCCACCGCACAGGGAGTGCTGGATGCCCGCGCGCAATTTCCCGGCTCGTCGCTGGCCGACCTCTACGATCCTCTAACCATGCCGCCTGTCCTGCTGAAAGCTCACCAGACGCTCGACCGCGCCGTGGATGCCGCCTACGGCAAAACCAATTTCAAAACTGAAGCCGAGCGCGTCGCCTTTCTGTTTGAACTGTACCAGAAATACACCAGTCTCTTCCCGCCGGAAAAACCCAAACGCCGCACAAAGGCCATAAAGAAACCGTTGTGATTTGTAGGGCGCGTCGAGTGACCTTTAGGTTATCCCCGAACGCGCCGCCTGTCGGATCGCTCGGGGAGCGATCCCTACCTTCATCGGAAGCTTTAGTATATCCTTACCTTATTTACCCCCGGTCAAATAAAGAACACACGACACAAAATATCTCTTGAAATTCAATTAATTATTGCCTATTGATAATCACAGTTTGAGACGGTGGAAATCATGGAGATCATAAAATGGTTCAAATCGACGATGACGTCTTAGGGAAAGTTCGGGCATTTATTACTAAACTCAAAGAAAGCGGTATCGTCGTGGAGTTGGCATATCTGTTCGGCTCCTACGCATCCAATCACGCGGGACGATGTAGCGATATTGATGTGGCGGTTGTGTCACCGGATTTTTCTGATGACCGGTATGACGAACGTCTCCGCCTGATGAAACTTTCCACGGAGATTGACAATCGAATCGAACCCGTTCCTTTCCATTCAGATGCCTTTAATGACACAGATCCCCTGGTGGATGAAATTAAAAAGAGCGGCATCTCTCTTTTGTCTTAAATCGGCAGATCATTGTATTTCAAAAATGCACCAGCCTTTTCCCGCCTGAAAAACCCAAACGCCGGAAGGCGTGATGCTGGATTTCCGACGGATATGGGACATTGGGGTCTTGAAATAAAAGTTTTCTGTCAAAATGGTGCTCATCCTGGATTCCCGTCTGTGTAATCTGACATCCTGAATGTGGCGCGACATCGCGCAAGGGACCACGCCGAAGGGTGGCACGGCAAGATGGGAATGATAGAGCGAATAAATGAGCCGAATCGCTTCACTTATTGCTCTATCTTGAACGATTGACAATGTACCCCGTATGTGCTACAGAATCACACATGGAGGAAAATCATGGCTAAAACAACTACTAAAATCAAAAGCGCAATGGTTCGCGCCCGCATTGAGCCCGGATTAAAAACAAAAGCGGAAAAATATTTTGATCTTTTAGGTTTATCAACTACGCAGGCAATTACGCTGTTTTTCAAACAAGTCGAACTTCATCACGGCTTGCCTTTTGAAATAAATATTCCCAATAACGAAACGGTCGCCGCTATGAAAGAAATAGAAAAAGGCGATGGCAAAAAATTCAAAAATGCGGATGAATTATTCAAGCATCTGGGTATTTGATGATGAAGCAAGTCTCTAGCAGCACTGCTTTTGAAAAGGATATTGAAAAACTGGTGAGAAGAAATAAGGATATGGAAAAGCTTAAATCCGTCATACGTTCTTTAGTGCGAGGAGAAAAGTTGGATCAAATATATCGTGACCATAAATTAACCGGAAATTATTATGGATGCAGAGATTGTCATATAGAATCAGATTGGCTGCTGATTTATAAATATGATGAAGAAAACTTATTTTTAATACGCACCGGAACACATTCAGACCTATTTAAAAAGTAGGGCAATAGGGGGGTCGTTGAAAAACCCCACGGTCCGGAACTTAATGATCATTGACCTCGTCGTGTGAACCGACATCCAAAAAAATTATGCTCCTGTCAACAAAATTTAATCCTGCGACTTGGGATTTTCCATTATAGTTTTGCCTGTAAAAGGATAACCAACCGTGGTATGCTGCACCTATGAAGAACGATCATAAACCGGAAGACATTTTGAAGCTGGCAAGGCAGTTCATGGAAAGCCGGATACTGCTCACCGCAGCCGAGTTGAACCTCTTTACGTTTCTGGATGAAGCGCCCTCAACCGCTGAAAATCTGGCGGATCTGTTGCCTGCCGATTTACGGGGGGTGACGATCCTTCTGGATGCGCTGTGCGCGATGGGGTTGCTAATCAAAGAGCAAGACGATGCGTATCGATGCTCTCCCGATGTTGCCGCCTGCCTGAGCGATAAGAGCCCTCAATCGGTTCTGCCGATGATCCAACATGCAAACCACCTGTGGCAAAGCTGGTCGGGCTTGACGTCCAAAGTTACAGGCCAGGAACCTGTCGGCCATACCGCATCCGCCGGCCGGAATGAAGATGAGATGCGCGCCTTTATCGGGGCGATGCATGTGGTCGGAGCGAAGCTTGCCGAGAACATCGTCAAGGCTGTCGGGCCCGGCACGGCAAAAAATATGATCGATGTGGGCGGCGCTTCCGGCACCTACACGATTGCCTTTCTTTCCGCCGCGCCGCAATTGAAGGCAACGCTTTTTGACAGGCCAGCGGTCATGTCGATCGCGCACGAACGCCTGGCGGACGCGGGGATGACCGACCGGGTTCGTCTTGTGGCGGGGGATTTTTACAAAGACGAATTGCCATGCGGACACGATCTGGCGATGCTTTCCGCCATTATCCACCAGAACAGCCCCGCACAAAATGTTGAACTGTTTGGCAAGGTGCTGCGCTCGCTGGTATCCGGGGGGCGGATGATTGTCCGCGATCACGTTATGGAACCCAACCGGATCAATCCCGAAGCCGGGGCCATCTTTGCCGTCAACATGCTGGTGAATACCGAAGGCGGTTCCACCTACACGTTTGAAGAGATCAAAACCTGGATTGAAGAGGCGGGTTTCACGAAAGTGCGGTTGATTCAAACCGGCTGTCACATGGACGCACTGGTCGAAGCTTTCAAGCCTTGACGGGCAGGGTATGCGCCTATTGAAGCTCTCCGCGGTAAACCACGGAGAGCTTCAATGCTTAAGGGGTCTTACCACCCGAATGGGTGGAAGGATGAAATCCTGTTTTCAAGACCACGATAAGACGATCTGGTTGGAAAAGTCGAAAAAATGGGTTGCGGTTGCGCCATCAAGAAAAGGAGTCTCTGATGTTAAAAAAGTATCGATATGCGCTCATTAAAAAGCTTCAAGGTTCTTTATATTATCTCATCCGCGCTTACAGTTGGACCTTTCGTCTGCGCATCGAAAATGAAGAACCCTGGCGCGATTATCTGAAAAACGGCGGTCGGGTCCTGCTGTGCTGCTGGCACCAGCAGTTTTTCTCGGCAATTTATCATTTCAAAAATTATGCCGCCTATCACCCGGCCCTGATGATCAGCCAGAGCCATGACGGCGACATCATCGCGGAAATTGCCGAAAAAACCGGCTGGCACACCGTGCGGGGATCATCATCACGAGACGGGGGACGCGCCTTGAAAGAGATGATCAATCATATGCTGCACCCGGGCGGCTTTTCGGGTCATATCCTGGACGGACCGAGAGGACCGGCCGGAGTCGTCAAAGCAGGGGTGGTCAGCCTGGCCCGAGCCTCCGGAGCGGTTGTTGTTCCCTTATACACTTCCGCGGATCGGGCCTGGTATTTTAACAGCTGGGACCGCTTCATGCTCCCGAAACCCTTTGCGCGTGTAACCCTGCGCTTCGGCGAGATGCTTGATCTGACTTCCGGAGAAAGTGCGGAGGATTTTGAACGCCACAGAGTCCGGATCCAGGAGATCATGCAACCCGGCCTGCATCCTTGATTCGTGTCAGGTGGATACGTCCTTAAGAGCGGGTATGGCAGGCGGCATGTAAAAAGAAAATCCCCGTTTTCCAGTAACGTGCCAGACGGGTGCGTCATAAGCGATTTCTTCAACCACTATGATGTTTTTGTCGCACCGCCTGAGGATCTTCCATCCACTGTTTAATACGGTTGGCGTCGCCATAACGGGTCAATTTGCCCTGGGCATCAAGAAGCACGATCAGCACCGGGCGTTTGGCCACTTGCGACTGCATCACCAGGCACCGGCCTGCCTCATCGATAAAGCCCGTTTTTGATAGACCAATCTGCCATCGAGGATTCCGAAGCAGTCGGTTGGTGTTATGGAATTGCAGTGTGCGATGGCCTGATTGTACAGTGGTTTTTTCACTGGTCGTGTATTCCCGAATCAGGCGATAGCGGTAAGCTGCGTCCACCATCCGGGCCAGGTCCCGGGCAGAGGACATGTTGCCGCTGGAAATCCCGGTAGGATCATCAAAATGCGTTTCGGCAAGCCCCAGTGACCTTGCTTTGGCATTCATTGCGGCAACGAAAGTTCCGAGACCGCCCGGGTAGGTTCGCCCCAAAGCGTGAGCGGCACGGTTTTCGGACGCCATTAAAGCCAGGAGTAAGGCATTTCTCCGTGTCAGCGTGGTATGAACAGGCAGATGAGAGCGACTGTGGCGCAGGGTGTCCACATCTTCAGATACGATCGTGAGCGATTCTTCAAGGTTCATATTGGCATCCAGCATGACCATGGCGGTCATGAGTTTCGTGATGGATGCAATGGGTAGGACGACATCTGCCTGTTTCTGAATCAGGCATTTTCCTGTTCTCTGATCCTGCACCAATACGGACGCAGAGCGCAAGATGAGATGAGGGGACTTTCGGGAAGCCTTCATCCGCGAAGCGTGTCGATAGGCGGCCGGCGTGACCGACGCATCAGAAAATCCTTCAAAGGCCTGTACTGCCAGGATAACTGCGCTCAGAAGAATAATGTATGCCAGAATATTGCGACGTGAGATATTTGCCATTTATTTTTTCTCCAAATTTTGGGAGGGCGTCCATTTGCCGAAAACAGGGTGACGGCGGGCGGCCAGGCGGACAAACAGGCTTCCCATCTGCCCGTAAGAGATGCCCGCAACTTCCGCGGCGCAGGCCATGCTGGCCTCGCTGCTGATGTCCGCGTTGGGATTGACGTCCAGGACATAAAAAATATTATCCCGCAGGCGGATGTCCATGCGGGCGTAATCCCGGCATCCCAGAGCCCGGTAGGCGTCACAGCAGACTTTTTCCAGCGCCTGCGTCTCTTCAGGCGTGAGCGGCGCGGGCAGCAGCGTTTCAATTTTTTCATAGTGTTCGGAGCCGGGAATAAATTTGGCATCGTAGGTGCAAAGCCGGTCTTTGATGTTACCGAAAAAAGTGAAGTCCATTTCCGCAACAGGCAGCACGGTCAGTTTTTCATTTCCCCAGACGGATACGTGAAATTCGCGCCCGTCGATAAAGTCTTCAACGAGGGCCGGTTGGCGATAGCGTTCCAGAATAAAGGCGATCCGGTCTTCCAGCTCTCCGGTATTGAGCGCAACGGCATCGCGGGTGATGCCTGCGGAGCAGTGTTCATTCATCGGTTTGACGATGGCCGGGAATCTGTTCCACGGGAAGGATTCATGCGGATGAAAAATATGCCATGCGGGGGTCGGAATGCCGGCCTGATCGAGCAGAACCTTCACCCGATGCTTGTCCTGGGTCAGGGCCAGTGCTTCGGAACCGGCGCCGGTAAAGGTAAACCCCAGCAGCTCCAGCCGCCTGGCGACTAGCCATTCGCTGTGTTCAACATCCGGCAGGCTTTCGCACCAGTTAAAAATAATATATTCAGAAGGATCAAAAGAATGGAGATGGCCGGCGATGTCGTCATCGGAGATGGGAACAAAGACGGTGGGGTGCCCCACCTCGATCAGGGCGTGGCCAAGTTGTGTCGAGAGATGGATGGTCTCCTCTTTTTCAGTCTGCGTCCAGGATGGATCAACATTGTACAATAAGACGACCGGTATTTTTTCAGGTGCTGCATCTATCGTCACGGGGGACCTCCCTCTGGTGAGCGTCAATCAGGCGGCGCTGATATACCGGTTTTTCAAAAAAAATACCACCACGAAAGCGTCGATTCATCCGCCTGCGAACTCCAGAGGGAATCGCTGGCGGATGCTTGCCGCTATCTTGCCTTTATCCTTGACAAATCGGAACATTTTCCTTAATGTTGAATAAAAAAATCAGGGAAAAAATGACATGAAAAAATCGCCAGCAGGTTTACCCGTTCAGACTGAAAGGAAAAAGCTTAATTTAGCGCTGCAGGGTGGCGGCGCTCACGGCGCCTTTACCTGGGGAGTGCTGGACAGATTGCTGGAGGATGACCGCATTGCTATCCAGGGTATTGTCGGCACCAGCGCCGGCGCCGTAAACGCGGCAATTCTCGCCTACGGTCTGGAAGCGGGCGGACCTGCAAAAGCCCGGGAACTGCTCAGAGGGTTCTGGAAGTTCAATTCAGAAAACAGCCAATGCACGCCTTTTCAACCGACGGTTTGCGACAAAATATTCGGCAGCAAAGGTTCCATGGAGTTTTCTCCCTGCTGGCAGATGTTTGATGTTTTTTCACGCACGTTTTCCCCTTACCAGTGGAACCCCAATCATATGAATGTCTTTAAGGATATCATCGAAAAGACGATCGACTTTTCCGTGCTTCAGAAATCACGCACGATCAAACTTTTTATTTGCGCCACCAACGTTTTAACCGGCCGTTTGAAGGTTTTTGAAAATCGGGAAATAACGCCGGATATGATTCTGGCCTCCGCCTGTCTGCCCTACCTGTATCAGGCCCCCGAAATCAACGGCGAGTATTACTGGGATGGCGGTTACATGGGAAATCCACCGATTTTCCCCGTCATTTATAATACGGATTGTCAGGATGTTTTAATTGTCCAGATCAATCCGATCAATATTCCCGAAGTCCCGCAAAGCGCCCCGGCGATTTTCGACCGGATCAATACCCTGAGCTTCAACTCCAGCCTGATGCGCGAGATGAGAGCCATCTGGTTTGTCACGTCTTTAATCGAGAAGGGCGAACTTGATCCTGACAAATACAAACATACCTTCATTCACACTGTGGATGCCGAGGAAGAAATGGCTAAACTGACCGCTTCCAGCAAAATGAATCTGGATATGGAATTTCTGACATATTTATTTGATACCGGCAGAGAAAAAGCCGACGAATTCCTCAAAAATCATTTCGACAAAATAGGCCATCAATCCTCCACCGATATAAAGGCAAAATTTTTCTAGCAATTTCACGAAGGAGCGTCCATCAATGAAATCCATTCTTTCACGCGTTATAGTCATTTCTTTTTTGATTGTCTTCTTTATTTCGAATCTCGCATTCGCCGAAACAAAAGCAGAGGGGGCAAAATGGTATGAGAAAGGGTATGCGTTGTCTGAAGCAGGCCGCTATGCCGAAGCCGTTGCCGCCTATGGAAAGTGCATTGAGCTGAATCCGGAATATACAGAAGCCTATATTAACCGGGGAGTGAGCTTTAAATCACTTGGTAAATACAAAGAGGCTTTAAATGATTATAACAAGGCCATTGAGCTGAATCCGCAATCGGCCGAAGCGTATAATAACCGGGGAGATGTCTATGATGACATTGATGATTATAAGCAAGCGTTAAGTGATTACAATAAAGCCATTGAACTGAATCCGCAATATGCGGGGGCCTACAATAACCGGGGAACCACTTACGTTAAACTGACTAGTTTTGACCAGGCCATCAAGGATTTCAGCAAAGCCATTGAACTGAACCCGCAATATGCAGGGGCCTATAATAACCGGGGAACAACCCATGGTAAACTGAAGAACTTCGATCAGGCCATCAAGGATTTCAACAAGGCCATTGAACTGAACCCGCAATTAGCAACCTCCTATTTTTTAAGGGGAGTGATTGACGGCACTCTGGGCAACACGGCCCGGGCGGATGAGGATATCAAAACAGCCGCCAGATTAGGCCATCAGGATGCGAAGGATTTTTTAACAAAGCGGGGAATAGACTGGAAAGATGCTTCATCCAAAACGGCAAGTGCAGCCCGGCCGTCGCCTGCGAAGCGAACGGAGCCTGCCATGCCGGTTGCAGACGTCAAAGCAACGGCAGGCCTTGATAAAAAAGAGAAGAGGGAAAGCATCGCTGATGGCCCCAAAGATCAATTCCGCCCTGACGCCAATGCGGAAGTGGCCGCCCTGGTTGACAAATGGGCGCAAAGCTGGATGTCGGGCGATATGGAAAGTTTCCGGAATTGCCATGCTGAAAATTTTAAGGCGAAGAAAATGAATTTGCAGGAATGGGTGGATCATAAAATTCGTATCCGGAAGCGCAGCAAAAACATCAATGTTCGCATCGATAATCTTCGTATCACCGCTGATCCAACAAACGCCACAGCCGCTTTTACGCAATATTACAGTTCCTCGATTCTTCGGGACAAGACTTTCAAAAAGCTTGAACTGAAGAAAATAGACGGCGAGTGGAAGATTCTGCGGGAAATTATTTAGGGAATTCTTAGCGAACCGGGGAATATCAAAGCTGATGTTTCTGGTAAACCGGTCTTAGCCCCACAAGGAAAAAGTTATGGCCCGAAAACCGGCTAATCTGCTCTACGGTGTGGACGACAAACCACCTGTTCGGGTCTGTCTGCTGCTGGCTATTCAACATATCTTTTTTCTCACCACCGGTCTGATTGTCGTGACGATTGTCATGCAGGGACTGGGTTCCCCTCCCGATCTTATCCGGAACATCGTGTCCATGACCATGATTGCGGGAGGAATCGGCACCATGCTGCAGGC
>CAYOPU010000078.1:0-9752 GCA_964405915.1 uncultured Smithella sp.
ATTCCACGGATGTGGATGTGCTCTCCGATCTGGCCCGCAGCCATGAACTGCCCGCTGAGATTCTGGCTTACCGTTCCTTGTCCAAGCTCAAATCCACCTATGTGGATGCGCTGCCGACGCTGATTCACCCGCAAACCGGCAGGATTCATACCTCCTATAACCAGACGGTTGCGGCGACGGGGCGGCTCTCCAGCAGCAATCCCAACCTGCAGAATATTCCGATCCGGACACTGGAAGGAAAAAGAATCCGTCAGGCCTTCATTGCCGATCCCGGTTGTGTTTTGATCTCCGCCGATTATTCGCAAATCGAACTCAGAGTGCTGGCGCATCTGTGCGAAGACGAGACGCTTTTGGAGGCCTTTGCCTCCGATGAAGATATTCATACGCGAACGGCTTCCGACGTTTTCGGCGTGTTTCCGCAAATGGTCAGTCCCGACATGCGCAGACAAGCCAAGGTCATCAATTTCGGCATTCTCTATGGCATGAGCGCTTTTGGTCTGGCCAAAGAGCTGGGGGTTCCCCAAAAAACCGCCCAGGCGTACATTGACGGCTACTTTGCCCGCTATCAGAAAGTTCGCGCCTATCTGGATAGCATTCTGGAAGGCGCAAGACGCGACGGTTTTGTCTGCACCATTCTGAATCGGCGCCGTTATCTGCCGGAACTGAAAAGCGCCATTCCCTCCGTGCGCCAGTTTGCCGAGCGCATGGCCATCAACGCGCCCATCCAGGGCAGCGCAGCCGATCTGATCAAGGTCGCGATGGTGAACATCGATCATTTATTCGCCGGGAAAAAACTTTCCGCCCGTCTGATTATGCAGGTGCACGATGAACTCGTTGTCGAAGCGCCGGCGGCCGAAAAAGATGAAGTGATAGCGCTGGTCAAAAAGGAAATGGAAGAAGTCGTTAAACTTAAAGTGCCCCTGAAGGTGGAAATTGCATCAGGCAGGAACTGGGACGAGGCACATTAACACACAAAATATTATTTCTCATCGGCGTGATCTTTTTGAAAACCTATTTTTCATTCTCCCTCCACAGCAGCAAAGCCAGTACGCCCGGGATGATAACCCCGAAAATACTCAACCAAACCGGAATATAAAATCCTGCCGCAGGCTTCATGGTATTATTCCTGTCTGAATAATAAAAGGGCCGACGTTATATCGTCCTGCACCCGGGTAAAATCACTTTATGTCACTGCCAAACGGTCCTGATTTTCACCTTCTGAAGATCCTTCACCAGCATGGGTGGCAAATCGTCATTTGTCTTCTGTTCAACGAGAATGCCTTTTTCTGCGATCCAGACTTTTCCTGGTATCAAATCACCAAAGATAACTATGTTCTTACTGCTCATTCGACAAGAGTAGCTGATTCTCTCTGTTCTGACGCCATCTGTAGCACCTGATGCACCGGAAATAGCCTCACAAATTGTTCCGTCTTCCAGTTCAATCATCGAGGCTGATGAAGAAGGACCATGCGGAACATCTGATGTTGGTAATGGTTTGGTAAGCTTGAGGACAAATCCTGTTGGTTTTGCAATATCAGGTTTGGAGTCGCAAACAATGGTTGTTTTATCTCGGGTGGTATAACATGGGTCAAAAATCGCATTGCCTATCATACATCGCCATGCATCTGACCGCTGAATGATATTGGAATTGGTCCAGCAGGAACCTTCTCTTTTTTCTGAAGGAATTGGTGGAATGAACTTGATGATCTTGGTTTTTGTAATTTTCTTTGATGAAGTAGCCGAAGACGTGACAGGAACACATAAGATGATCAAGATGGCCATAAACACTGACAGACAAGCATTCCAGGATTTCAAATACAATTTTGCTCTCCTTGTTTTTAATACCGGTAAAACCGGGTTGCGATTATAGGGCAAACATCGGCCAAGGTCAAAGAGAATAAATCTGTATGGAAAGTACCGGCGTGCTATCAAAGAATCATGGGCGTTGATCATGATTGAATATTGCCGCATCATCATGATAAATGATCATGTAATAAAAAAGGGCTCATCCGGGTATTTTTATCTCATTCACCTACAAGTCAACGAAACTGGAATTTTTGAAAAACAATGAATTCTGCCTGTAATGTTGCATCCGAATCAACTAATGTCCTGCCCAGTTCGAAGGCCATGGAGGGGCACCTATTAAAAGGTCTAATGTTGACCTTCTCAACAGTTAAAGGCTGACTGACTACTCTTTCTTTTATGCTGTCCGAAGAGGCAAGGTGATTGCTGAAGACAATTCATATCTGTTGGAATAAAGTGGAATAGACTGGATTGATATTTTGAAGTATGCTCCATATTGTTCACCACTAACAACGGCAGGCCGGATGCCGGGGGGAACGCTATTGATATGGTGCATCCATTTGTCTGAACCGCACAAAAAGAACCGGCCCTTAATCGGCTTCCGACCGGGCTGACGCTTGTGAAATTTGCGGCGTCTGAAAATGCCCTGAAACTGTTTGACATGCTTGTTGTCTTCTTGTATGCTGTGTGTGGTTTTTTTATGGAGTAATTCTGAATATAAACAAACGGTTATTATCTGAGAAGGTTTAAAGGAAGGTCCTTTTTGCACTATGGAAGAGCTGAAAGAAACCATTTTGCCGCTGATCGAAGACATTCCGTTTTTCGACTGCTTTGACCGTGATGAAATTGGCATTCTCCTGGAGAAGGGTTCGTGGATCAAGGTGTTACCCGGTAATCGGATCATAACCGCGGGAGAAATCGATTTCCGTATGTTCATCCTGATCGTGGGACAGGCTGAAGTCATTTTGAATGAAAAGGTCATGTCGTTGCTCGGTACCGGGGATATATTCGGAGAAGTCGGCCTGATGGGAACCCCCCGAATAGCGAACGTCGAGGCCAAGACCGAATGCCTGATTTTAACGTTTGATGCGAATCATCTCAACGATCTCACGCTGGAACTGCAGTTGAAGTTACTCAAGCGTATCCTGCTGGTCATCATAGCGAGACTCCAAAAGCTCAATCAGCATGAGTGGCTTCGACAGCGAAGCAGGAAGATGGACGCACCCCAGAACGACCGGACGGCAAAACATACGGCAGGGGAAACCGGGCACAGTTGATCAGTAATATGAAGGGTCTTGGATGGCGGGTTCGTTTTCTATAGGTTCAAACCATCTCAAATCACTTCCTGTAAATCGGTCGGAGAGGGTAACAAAAGGAGGATCTACCATGACTTGTTTGAGAGGGTATGCAACTTGCGCTCTGGTTCTGGCGGCTCTGTTGTGTGCTGTCCCGGAAGTGATGGAAGCCGATGACACCATGGTCTTGCGGTATGACGATGGGTATACCCAGAGAGTAAAGCTGGAAAGGACGTCCGAATTCATAAGACAGATTGAATTCCTGCTTATATTTTTCTCTTAATTTCACAACATTTATTTATGATAGTGAAAGGGGTCTTGAGTGTCAAGGATAATGAATCACGAAATTTGATCATTATCTCATCTGAAAACATGTATGTTTCGACAATCACATTTGGTGTAAATTTCAGGAAGCTATACGTACCAAATTCTGCTTTTCTTATTAATGTTAATCAGTTGCACATAGTATAAATTTTCATATTTTGTTCTTTCGCGAAGGGCTTTGTTGGCTGCAAGCCGGTCGAATTGCACCAGCAGATATTCTTCCCGCGATACGCCAAACCGAACAAGTTTTGACATTATTCCGACCTCCTCAGGGCATGATGTGCTTGAACATAATAGAATCCCGGTTCGTCTTAAAATGCGTCAACCTGTAGCCCATGGTCGTTCAGGAAGGTCCGCATGGTTTGTTCGCCGGGCAGGTGGTCGTGCATGACGGCACGGCATGATCCGTGATGTCTGTTGATTTCTTCCGATGAATCGAAATGCGACACAACCGGAACGCTCCGCGGTTTCAGGATGCGCGTCAGCGACTGGATGGTTTTGGTCTTGTCCTGAAAATGCGGAAAACGCGAGAAACAGATTGCGACATCGCAGGAGGCATCCTCAAGCGGTGCATGTTCCGCGTCTGAAACGATAAAACGGATATTGTCCCGCGAATGCTGAAGCCGGTTGATCTGGATCATCTTTTCGGCAAAGTCCAGTTCATAAAGCCTTCCGCTTTTTCCGATGCCTTCGAGGATAAACGGAACCAGCACACCCGTTCCGCACCCCGCATCCAGAACATGATCTCCGGACGTGAGCGGCAATAATGAAAAGAGCCGTTCAAAATCTTTTTCATGCCTGCTGAGTTGCCCGGTGTGACGGTCCCGATATCACCTATCGGTCCATTTTTCGGCATGATCGTTGCAAAACTGTTTTCGTACGTCATACATTTCATCCGGCGTCATTTTCAAAAGGGGTTTTCCTTTCTTCAATTTTCGTGGAACGGCGTTTGGGCGAGAAAATATATGCGATGGCAAAGATAGTCGTTGCCGTCAGCACAACCGATGCGCCGGTCGATATATCAAAGATATAGGAGATAACCAGACCGGAGATGCAGGCTGCGATCCCGGAGGCGGCGGATATCAGAAAAAAGGACTTCAGATTGTAGGTCAACTGGAGTGCCGTTGCGCCCGGTTGCACCAATAGCGCAAAAATCAGGAGCCCGCCGACGGTTGCCAGATTGGAGGAAATTACTGCCCCGGTCAAAAACAGCAGCAGGTAATAAATCATCCGCTCCGGCACACCGCTGGATGCAGCAAGCCGCCGGTTGAACAAAACGACGCGGATTTCCTTGAAAAATAAAATGACAAACAAGATGAGAAGCAGCGTCACCGCCGTCAACACCCAAATATCCGGTTCCGACAGGGTTAAAAGGCTGCCCCACATCAGGTTGAGTGCGCCTGCCTTGGTCTTCGTGAGGATGCCCATCCCGAGAACCGCAATTCCCATCAGGAAAGAGAACAGGATGCCCAGCATATTCTCCGGCGCGATGTCCGTCCGGTCGGAAAGCGGCCCCAGAATCGCCGCCACAAGCAGACACATGATCAACCCGCTTAAAAAAGGATTGACGTCCAGCAAGAGCCCCAGCACAGCGCCCGCAAAAGCGGCGTGAGACATGGAAACGCCGATGAGCGGCATTTTCATTAACACCACAAAGACGGACAAGAGCGCGCAACTTGCGCCGCACAGGACGCAGGCAATAACGGCGCGCTGAATGGGCGGGTAGCTTAAGGTTTGCAGCATCTGTTCAACCATAAGACACAAACCGTTTTCCGTTTCGTTCGAACGTCTCCAGCGGATATTGAAACAACCGGCTCAAATTTTCGCCGGTGAGGGCCTGATGAATGTCGCCGTCAAACACCTTTTTTCCGGAATTCAGCATGACGGCGCGTCGCATTTGAGCGGGAAGCATATTGAAATCGTGCGTGACAAAGAGGATGGTCAGAGCTTCTCGTTGAGATATTTCATCGATCAGATTCAGAACCTCTTTTTGGACGGCAATGTCCAGATTGGCGGTTGGTTCATCCAGAAGCAAAATATTCGGTTTCTGGAGGATCGCCCGCGCCAGCGATATTTTCTGACGCTCCCCGCCGGACAGATGACCCAGCGGTCTTTGCGCCAGATGGGCTACGCGCATCATGTCCATGAGCCGCAGCGCCTCTTCCTGCTCTTTTGCACCCGGTGAGCGGAAAAGCCCGACGCGACCGACGGCGCCCGTCATCACGGCCTGCAGCGCCAGAATCGGGAAAGCCGGATTGACGGGAAACAGCTGCGGAACATAACCGATGCGCAGCCTGGTCCGGCGGTAGCGCCTCCATGATTCCTGATGCTCGAAGAGGTGAAGCGTTCCTGAAAACTTTTCAAATCCGGCAATGACATTGAGCAGTGTGGTTTTCCCCGCGCCGTTGGGGCCGATGATGCCCATAAACTCGTTTTGTGATACGCGAAGATCGATGCCGGACAGAAGAAGCGCCTTGTTCCTGCGGACGGTGATCTGCTTTAATGTCAGAATTTCCTGATTCATTTGCGTGTCAAGGCATCTAAAACAGTATTGACATTCTCTTTCAGGGTTGCCAGATAGCCCCGATCCGTCGGGAAATTGGTCAGGACGACATGCGGCCTGCCCAGCGATTCGGCAATGCTTTTTCCGGTGTCGGGACCCGATTGCAGGTTGTCCACGACGGCAACGACGCGCCGGTCTCTGCCGGTTTGCAAAAGGCGAACGACATCTTTTGCGGATATCGACTCCGGCCTGTCGTATTCACTGACAACGCGAAAACCCATCCATTCGAGCGGCTCTTTTTGCAGGGCGGCGGCAATAACCGTCTTGCCGGCAAATCCCGCCCGTCTGGTCTCGTTTTTCAGGCTGTTGGCTTCCTTGATTACCTGATGGCTTGCCGTTTCCTTTCTTTTCGATATTTCATTCCTGTCTTTCGGAAAGCGAATGGAAAGCTCGTCGGCAAGGCGGTTCAACCCATAGATGTATGAGTCGGGCGCCATCCAGTTGCGGCCATTTGCATCCACAAAAAGCTGCGCTCGCCCATCCAGATCCGCCTGATTGAGAAATGGCATTCCACGGAACGCGATTATCCAATCAGCCTTTTTGATTTTTTCAATATCCGATAGTTTGAGATCATAATGTCCGGGGCACTGACCGGGAGGAAGAATGGCCTCGACCGTATAGCGATTGGGCGGTAAAAGTGAAACGGCCATGCTCCACAGGATCGTGTCGGACGTGACAATTGTATGATGGGTTTTCGATTTTTCCATGCCGGCTTTTTCGGCATACCCCGATGAAGACCCCATCAACAGGATAACCGCCGTCAAAATTCCGAGAAAAAAAATCATCTTTTTCTGCATTAAAATTCTCCCAGGATACATCAACGCATCGAGCGCTTTGTGTAACGGTTCCAGAACATGAATTTTTCTTTTGCCCGGGCGCCGTACAATGCTATTGTATTGATTCGATCAGGGACCGGGTGCATTATCCGCTGTGCAAGCGCTTAACTCGGAAGGAGAGAGCGTCAGGAACGCATCGACGCAATCCGGGCAAAGCTGCGTGCCCCGGACTTCAACGATAATGGCGATGGCTTCCTTATGGCCTATGCCCTGCCGGTAGGGACGATCGCTTGTCAGGGCGTGATACGTATCCGCCACCGCCGCTACTCTGGCCCAGAGCATGATTTCCTCGCCTTTGAGGCCGTAAGGATAGCCCCTGCCGTCGAAGCGTTCATGGTGCTGAAGAATGACGGGAATCAGCTGCTGAATGCTGGGGATGGTCCCCAGAATGGAGGAACCGATGAGGGGATGCCTCTGGAGGATGGAAAATTCTCTTTTGGTGAGTCGATCAGGTTTCAGCAGGATGTTGTCAGGGATGCCGATTTTCCCGATGTCATGGAGTTTCCCGGCAATGATCATGTAATCAATGGTTTCCGTATCGGCGCTCATCTGTTGTCCTATCTGAGCGATAATTCGGGCCACCGCTTCGGAATGACCCTTTGTATACGGGTCACGGGCTTCCAAGGCTGCAATGAGGCTGGTGATGCCGGTCAGCATTATTTTTTGCTCGGCATCGAGACGCTCTTTCTCTTTCAGCAGAATCAGAAAATGATCCGAGAGCAGCCGCTCGACGGTTATGACAACCTGGTCAAGGTTAAAGGGCTTGACCAGATAACCGGAAGCGCCCCAGGACAGCAGGCGGCGCATAACGGCCCTGTCGCTGTTTGAGCTCATGATGACAAAAGGAATGGCGGCCAGATTCGGATCGGCATGCGTTTTTTTGCAGAACTCGATGCCGTCCATTTCGGGCATGTTAATGTCGCTGATGATCAGGTCGGGACGGTTTTCCTGAATGCAGGCAAGCGCCTGTCTTCCGTTTTCCGCGGCCATTACCCGAAAACCGGCTTCTTCAAGAGCTTTTGAGACAACTCGGCGAATGAGCAGAGAATCGTCCACCACTAAAATACATCGGCTGTGGGAAAAAAGAGACTGCTGGAGCACTTTTTCTACGGTTCCAGTTAGCTGAAGGTGAGCTTCCGATTTTGAAATGTAAGCGATTGCGCCTGACTTGAATCCCTTTTCAATATCTTTGTCCGTGTCGAGAGAACTGAGTATAATCAAGGGTATGCCCCGCGTCTGGGTATTGCTTTTCAGACGCTGGCACAGGCCAAAGCCGTCCAGCTTAGGCATCTCCACATCTGTGATGATCAGGTCGAAATCGGTGTCCAGCGCCGCTTGCCATGCCTCTTCCCCGTCTTCCGCCAGCGAAATCCGGGCGCCGTATGCTTCCATCTGTTTTGTCAACGCTTTTCGAATGATGGCGCTGTCATCGACGATGAGGATATGAGGTTGCTGATGCACAGACGGAAGTCCTTTCCACTGCTGTTGGTCTATATTATCCATGCTGCTTTTAAAACAGCGCCTTGATTTTTCAGGAGTGCTATTCGCTGTCGTGGCGCCACCACGTTACTTCCCGGTTCAAAGGTCATGTCCTTATAAATTTGGTTACTGTTATCTCTTTTATACTGTTTTGTAAATATCAAAAACAAGAGGTTGAATTTGGCTCGATGAAATGGTTTTGAAGAAATAATTGAAGATATCCGCCTTTAAATATGGTAAAAAAATAGCTGTCATGTTGCATGGTGATATAACAAAATTGATGAAGTATTAATGGATGATGCTCCAACCATACCACCTGTTTAAATATAATCATTCCGATGACTTTACCATCATTGCTCATCGCGGTGCGTCGGCTTATTATCCCGAAAACACCATCATTTCTTTTAAAGGCGCGATGAACATGGCCGCCGATATGGTAGAGCTTGATGTTCAACTGACCTCAGACGGAGAGGTTGTTGTTTTTCATGACAAAAAAATATCCCGCTGTACGAGTGGACGGGGCAGAATTGCCGACTACCCGCTGGCCAAATTGAAAAAACTCGACGCCGGCAGTTGGTTTGACAAGAAATTTCAAGGTGAAAGAATTCCAACGCTATTGGAGGTGCTTGGCCTTTGCAAAAACAAAATCGCTGTCAATATTGAGATCAAGGCCGAAGCGGTGAAGGATACCATTTCCGGCGGGATTGAAGAAAAATGCCTGGACATTGTGGAAAAGACTGGCATGCGCCGGCATGTGGTTTTTTCCAGCTTTGATGCCCGCGCCATCGGGCATCTCAGGCACATGGACGGCAAGATCCCCGCCGCCGTTTTGTTCGAGAAGAAACATGATGTGTCGCAATTGCCGTCAGCGATAGTCTTCGCACTGGATGCGGATGCTTTCAACTGCTCCCGCCGTGAGTTGAACAAAGCATGGCTTGCCGATCTGAATGCTCATGGCATCCCGGTGAATGTTTATACCATCAATGATGAAAAGAATATGAGGCGATTGCTGGCCCTCGGGGTTGACGGTATTTTTACGAACAAGCCGGATATTTTAAAGCGGGTGCTGGATGATTTTCGGTGCAGGCAGGGCGAAAAAGTAAGCAGTAAAGCGTGAGGAATCAGGGATGATGAATGAAAATAGCGCCTTGAAAGAAAAAATAATGTCCGCGCCGCACAGTCCCGGTGTTTATCTGATGCTCGATAGCCAGGGCAACGTCATCTATGTGGGCAAGGCCAACGCTTTGAAAAGTCGCATTGCGTCGTATTTTACCGGCAGGGATACGCGGCCCATGGCGCCCTTTCTGATGGCGCGGGTCAACGATGTTGAATTCATCACGACCACCACGGAAAAAGAAGCGCTGATTTTGGAAAATAATCTCATCAAGAAACATCGCCCGCGCTACAATGTCATTTTGCGTGATGATAAAACCTATTATCATCTGTCTCTTG
>CAYOPU010000079.1:0-9652 GCA_964405915.1 uncultured Smithella sp.
ACATGGAAGAGGCCTTCCAGATATGCGATACGGTTATGATCATGCATAACGGGCAGCGGATCATTGAAGGACCGCCCCGGGATCTGTTGGCCAGGCATATCGAAAAATATGTTCTGGAACTGCCGGATGCCGGGACGCTGCACGATGATTTGCATGAGCCTATGCAGGATCATGTGCGGATGGAGCTTGTGCAGCACGGGATGCGGCTGTTTTCCAACGACTATGACTATCTGAAGATGCTGGCCGGATCGATGGCGGGCGAAAATTATTATCTGCGGCAGACGAATCTGGAAGACGTCTTTTTAAAAACAACCGGGAGGGGGCTCAATGAAACACAGTAAACCTTTGGTGTGTCCGCCTCTGTGCTGGCGGCTGTTTGCCGTATGGTACCGGCATATGCGCGTCTATACGAAGAATCTCTTCAGCAACGGACTGCCGCCGTTTTTAGAACCGCTACTGTTTCTGGCGGGCGTCGGGCTTGGCCTGGGCGCTTATATCACGCAATCCATGGAGGGGCTCAGTTATCTGGAATTTCTGGGCACCGGGCTTCTCGTGACGGCGGCGATGTTTACGGCGTCGTTTGAGTGCAGTTACGGCACATTCATCCGGCTGGAATTCGATAAGGTCTATGACGGGATGCTGGCCGCGCCATTGACGGTCAACGATCTGATTGTCGGCGAGATCATCTGGGCGGGCACCAAAGGATTATTTTTCTCCTTTGCGGTCCTGTGCATCCTGTCGATTTTCGGCGTAATCCATCTGCCTTACAGCCTGGCTGCGCCGCTGGTTGGATTTCTGACCGGCACGATGTTCGCGGTGATATCGCTATTAATCACGTCGTTTGTCCGGACCATCAATCAGCTCAATTTCTTTTTCACCGGTTTCATATCGCCCATGTTCTTCTTTTCGGGCGTGGTATTTCCCACAAGCAACCTGCCGCACTATATTCAACCGCTGGTTGAAATTGTGCCGTTGACGCATTCCGTGCGCCTGGTCAGAGCGGTCTGCGCAAATCATTACGGGATGATTCATCTGTGGGACTTGTTTTATATTGCGGCGTTTATCCTGGTGATCGGATTTTTTGCCGTTCGAAGACTGCGCGGAAGAATGGTCAGTTGATGCCGCATGGTCGCGTCATTCCTTTAACTTGCAATTTGGCATGAACTCCGCAAAGCCGGAGAACAGACAGGAGGAAAACCATGAACCGTCTGGACATCATCCTGATGTTCCGGGAGGATGAATGGGATCCGTTTCTTTCTTCATCTTTTTTTTCGGCAGCAGATAGAAAATACCGATGAGCAAAATAATGGTCAATTGCTGGTAAGCATCTTTGAACAAGGCCCAGGTGAACATCATCAGAAACGGCAGGGCGATGGTCATAATATGGATGCGCAGTATTCCGCTCGTCTTGAAAGGAAACACGATTCTCTGCCACGGATTATTTTGCACGAAGTCATCGGCGTTCGCAACAAGCGTCACTGCGATCATCGGCCATAAATTCAGCGCCAGATAAGTCACGGGCGTAAAAAAATCCGAATTGATGAAACCGTTTCTGCCGAAGAGCGTAACAGGCTGCATTTCGGCAAAGACCGAAAGAAAAAGTCCGTAAAAAGAAAATATCCAGCAATAAATATAAAGCGCGATAAAACCTGCCAGCAGTGTCACCGGAATAAGTCCCAGGGTAAAAAACTCGGGAGGAATATTTTTGAGAAACGGAACTTTCGCATCATAGTCATCCTTGTGCGTTCCGGACGTCAGCATGATTTGCACAGCCGCCGCCATCACGCACATCCACGAATAAAAAAGTCCGGCCAGCCAGACGCTCCAGCAGAATTCCGGCACCGACCACTTTTGTGCAACGGCCAGATACGACGTCAGACCGAAGGCGAGCAGATTGGCTGCTATGTTAAAAAATGATTTCATCGTTGAACCTGATTTCCATGTCATTCACGCGCGGAGAAAAGGAAACCGGCGCTGCCGAACGCTATTATTTTGACGATATGCTTACGTTGTTCATCAAAATATTTCAATGCTTCTTTATGCCGTTGTGATTCCGGCAGGCAAAGCGGCCAGCGCACCTGAAGGTGCGCTTACACGAGAAATGACGCGGGAATCCGGTTCTTCCTCTTCCGTAAAAAATGATTTGAAACCACAACAAATGCGAGTATAGTTTGCAGGGTTTTTAGAGGGACAAAATGACGATCAACTTCAAAATATTTTCCGTCGATATCTGACCCTTCTGCGATACCGGCCAATGAAAATTTGTGCAATCGATTAAGCAATGACATAAAATTTAACATCAGGAGGACAAACGTCATGCCCAGAGTCGAATTAAATGTTCCCGCGCCGGATTTTACGCTGGACGATTTTAACGGCAAAAGCGTATCTCTCTCCGGCTATCTCAACAAGAAAAATGTGATGGTGGTTTTCAACCGCGGATTTTTTTGACCCTTCTGCCGCGCGCATATGGCGCAGTTGCGCCAGGACTATGAAAAATTTGTAAAACTGGATACGGAAATTCTGGTTGCCGGACCGGAAAACGCCGGGGCTTTCAAAACTTACTGGGAGAAAGAGACGCTGCCGTTCGTCGGTCTGCCCGATCCCGAGCACAGGGTTTTGAAATTGTACGGCCAGGAGGTCAAGATATTCAAACTGGGAAGATTGCCCGCGCAGGTGATGATTGATAAATCAGGCAAAGTCCGGTTTGTGCATTACGGCCATTCGATGACGGATATACCGGAGAACACAGAATTGCTCGATTTGATTGAAAAGCAGATGATGAAGTAAAGAATACTGGATTTGCCCTAAAGGGCACTTCGCCCGCCGGATGTTTACCCGGCGCATCCGGCATTCGCCGGAGTTTCTGCCGGGCGGGAACCTGCTGCGCGACCCGTCAGGATGGTGGCCTGAAAGGTTATGACGACTCTCTGTCATGGTGACACAATCTCAAGGAAAAAAGGAGCATCCCGATGGAATTTACTTTCGCCCACAATAATATCAACATTCTGGATTTAGAAAAGAGCATTGCCTTCTACAAAGATGCCCTGCAATTGACGGAAGTCCGGCGCATTGCTGCTCCGGACGGAAGTTTCATCATCGTCTTTCTTGGCGACGGTAAAACACCGCACCAGTTGGAACTGACCTGGCTTGCAGACAGAAAAGAGCCTTACAATCTGGGCGACAACGAGTTTCATTTGGCCTTTCATGTGGATGATTTCGCCGCCGCCCATGCCCTGCATGAAAAAATGGGCTGCATCTGCTTTGAGAATAAAGCCATGGGAATATACTTTATCAATGATCCGGATGATTACTGGCTGGAAATCATCCCGCAAAAGAGGTAAAAAGATGCTGCGCCGGTTTTATTGCCTGGCTGCGAAGTGATGTCGAAATTCCCGTTCGGCATTGAAGAAATATCATAAACGCACAGAGCCTTCCGGCGCATGCCTTGCGCCGGAAGGCTCTGTTTTTTTATTCAACTTCGGATTATCATCAGCCTGGTCTTTGCGGAATTGCCAAATGAACGTTTTACCGCCTATTCATTCATCGCGTATTCGCCGTTTAAGGCGTACACGTAATTCTTCCAGAGTCTGTTGTACTGGGCATCGTCTCCCTGGCTTTTGATCAGCATGATTTCCCTGCAGTAAGCGCGCTGGTCCTCTTTGGTGTTGTGCATGCCGTAAATCTGCAGGGCAAAGCGCGCGAAATCACGCACCATGAAATCAAAGATCTGATTGATGACGTCCGCGTCCACCTTGTCGAATACGGCCTGCTCCAGAATTAACTGGCCATAGACTACAATGGAGAACATCTCGCCCACGGGCAGGGACCATGAAGGATCCATGTCCTGCGCTTTATCCGGACCAGCCTTCTCCAGCAATTCCTTGAAAAGATTTATCTGCTGAATAAAGATTGCAACATTCGGAAGCTGACGGCTTGCTTCAAAAACCGGTTTGTAATCGTGGAACTGAACGGAACCCAATCCCTTGGTCGGCCCCTGATTGAAAAGGAACGAGTCATCCCTTAGAGAGAATTCCGGCGCGACCGGGGTATATTGAGCCGGACTGAAAAAGTAGTTCTTCATAAACTTGCGGATAAGCTGAACGTTGACATGAACCGTGCCTTCGAGTTTGGATGGCCCCCGGATATCGGTGGCGCCGAGAGAGAAGAAGGTATCCTTTTCAAAACCCTTGGCCGCAATCACTTCCCAGAGCAGATTAATCACTTCTTCGGCCTGCGTTGTCACTTTCATCTTACTGGTGGGATTATAAAGAAGATAGCGTCTGTCCTTATCATGGGCATTGCGGAAATAATCGGTGGAACGGCGCTGATAGAGTTTCATCCCCACGATGCGCAGCCAGGCATCCATGAAATTTTTCCGCACATGCGGCATATCGGTTACGGGCATGCCGTAGAGTATCCGGTTGGCCGCGTGTGTGATGGCTTCATAAAAACAGTGTTCCGTCACGCCAATGGACGCGGGACCGATGTTGAACTTGCCGATGTTCACGGTATTGAGCGCCGAATCCCAGGCGTGGGAACCGCGCGAAAGAATATCGTCTTCGGTTATGGGATAATCATGGAGCGCGAAGTTGGAGACGTATTCCTGATGAGAGATGACATTCTTTTTGAGTTCGTAGGCTTTATTCTGATAATTGGTGACAAAGAAAACGTAATCATCGGTGCCGTCCTTGACCTTGCCCAGCGTGGAGACCATCTCCGCCTCGTTGCCGTTGCCGATATAATATTTTTCTCCATTGGCAACCCAGGCGCCGTCTTTGGCCGGCGTGAGCGCCGTTTCCGTGGAGTAGATATCCGCGCCATGCGTCCGCTCGGAAAGACCGAAGGCGAATATCGCTCCTTTCTTGAGCAACTCCGCAGCCTTCTTTTTGGCCTTTTCATTGGGGCTCATCCAGATGGGGCCAAGCCCCAGAATAGTGACCTGAAAGCAATACCAGTAACCCAGACCGTAAAAAGCCAGCAGTTCGCTGTATTCGCTGTTGCGGGCCGTATCCCAGCGGCAATCCGGATCGCCGCCGCCGTATTGGCTGGGCGTCAGCAACTTGGCAAAAATCTGTTCTTTGCCGATAAAATCGACAAACTCCCTATACCAGGTTTTTTTGTTGAAATCCTCTGTAAGTCTGGTCTTGCCAAACTTTTCGAAGAAAGCAATGGTCTTGTCCATGATGGCCCGGGAACCTTGATCGGCCATGAGGCTTTGATACTTTTTCGGTTGCAGCAGATAATTCATTTGATCCTCCTTTTACATAAAGTAATATTGGAAATTCATGTGTTATCTATGCGATGAATTTCAAATTGAAGATCGGTCCTGTTATGCACGCAATCCCTGGAGCACCGCTTCACTGTCGAAACTCACCTTACCCATTCAGTTTTATTATACCACTTTTTTTGCGCTGTGTTAAACTATTACGTTGTTCTTATGATAAAATCGCACCTTTCGAGGCCGGTCCCACATATTTTACGTATCTCTGGATATATCCCTTCGGCAGTTCCCGTCTGAAGGGCTGCCAGACGGCCTTTCTCTTCTGTAATTCGTCATCGGAGACATGAAGCTCAACCTTCCTGCCGGGAATGTCGATGGTGATTTCGTCGCCGTCCTGCACCAGCGCGATAGTTCCCCCGTCATACGCCTCGGGCGATATATGACCGACGCACGGTCCCTCGGTTCCGCCGGAAAACCGGCCGTCGGTTATCACACCGACTCTCTTGATGCCCAGGGAGGTAAGGCCCATCGTCACGGCAAGGGTTTCAGGCATGCCGGGTCCGCCCTTCGGGCCTTCGTTCCGGATGACGAGAACCTCGTTTTCCTGAATATTTCTTTCCCGCAGAGCCGCGAGGGCATCATGTTCCGACTCGAATACGTGCGCGCGGCCCTTAAATGTCTGCATATCCTCAGAAACGGCCGACTGCTTGATGACCGCTCCCTCCGGTGCAAGGTTGCCGTAAAGAACCACCGTTCCTCCCTCGGACCGAAAAGCGTCCTTTTTCTCGGGAATCACACGGGGGTCCTTAATCGTCATAAACGGCATGAGGTTAGCCCATGTCAGCCCAATAGCCGTTCTTGCGTCCTGATGAATATCGTCAGCCAAAACCTTCATGACCGCAGGAACGCCGCCGGCCATATAAAAGTCGATCATCCCGTGCGGACCGTTAGGCATCAGTTTGCAAAGTGTGGGAATTATTTTGTTGAAGTCGTTGAATTTGCTGAGCGGAAATTCAAGATCAAGATTATGCGCAATAGCCGGAAGGTGGAGGGCCGAGTTTGTGGAGCCGCCGATGGCGAGATCAACCATGAGCGCGTTTTCCAGCGCCTTCATGTCCACAATCTTCCGGATCGTCAACTCTTCCTCGACCATCGCAACAATCCGTTTGCCTGTGTTTCTGGCATGAAGGAGTTTCTTCGAATGAAAGGCCGGAACGTTGGACGAACCCGGGATGGTGAGACCCATGGCCTCCACAAGGCTTTGCATCGTATTGGCCGTTCCGATAACCTCGCACGAGCCGCATGTGGCCACGGTGATGGTTTCCGCCTTGCGGGTAGGATCGTCGTAATCCACGTTGGATATGCTGTTTGTTTTCTGGGGATTGAACCTGATCTGGAATGCGCTGGGCCCGCCGGTGATGAATATGGTGGGTAAATCAAGCCTTGCCGCGGCCATGATCATGCCGGGAATAATCTTGTCGCAGCTGGCAATCATCACCAGCGCGTCATAGAGCATACTGCGGCAATGGGTTTCTATGATATCGGCAATTAAATCCCGTTGAGCCAGGATGAAGCGCATTCCGTCATTTCCCTCCGTAAGAACGTCACAGGGGGCGGGAACATTAAATTCCATTGGTATCCCGCCGCCGGCATGCACCCCTTCCTTGACTCTCGTGGCAATGGTGTCGAGATGCATATGCCCCGGGTTGATGTCGGTCCGGGAGTTGGCAATGCCGATGATCGGCTTTAGCTTCAGCTCTTCTATGTCAACGCCCAATCCCTCCATAAACCCCATCCGGGTTACACAGATCGGAAAATCCTTTGTGTCAAAAATCGGCTGACTCTTCGGTTTTTTCATTTCAATTCCTCCTTGTCGTCGTTTGGCAAAATAGATATGCGGAAAAGCAAAACGGATAAAATCTGAAGCTCTATGTCGTTGCCCATTCAGATGACCATCGCCAAACCAATCAACCACCTCGCAGCAAGCTGCGGAGAATTAACGCGCGTCCCGCAGCAGCGGGATTAAAAGCATCAGGGCATTTTAAAAATGCTGACATCCGGCGGCGGCTGGAACTGAAATAATTTTGAGGACAATCCGGCATTCATTTTGATGCCGGAAAATTTCAGGACAGTGGAATTGCCCATCACATCATCAAAACTGACACGAAGAATATGAAAGTCATTTCTTGCAATGGTCATTTGCAGATACTGATAGGAAGCGCCTTTTTCACGCGGATATAACTGCAGCAGATAATTGCCGCTCTTATCCATTGCATTGGGAATGGCGTATTTGATGGTAAAATCATCCTTGAGTTTTCCTAGGCCGGACAAAAATTTGATTAAAGCTTCGGATTTAAAAATCTGTTCAGATTTCTGAGCATAAACCGTTTTTTCCTGCGGCAGATAAAGCCAGGCTTTTCGCGAATTAATAATGAGTTTCTTTGCTTTCGGCTTCTTATAATCCCAGAGCATCTGTTTGGGATTTCTAAAATAGACAATCCCCTCTTCCACATCCGTTTTCCGAATGGATTTTACAGTGGTTTCCTGAACAAAATTCGCTCGAAAATCCTGCGTCTTCTCATAAATTCCCTGTAATCGATTCACCGTTTCGTCAAGGGAAGGGGGTTCGGCGGCTCCGGAAACAAAAGGCAGAACAACCAAAAAAATGATTGCCGCAAAAAGCGCAATGATTTTTCCTGATATAAATAATTCATTTTTATAGCGATTTGTTTTTATCATTTTTTATTTTCCCACAAAAATCAACCACCTCGCAGCAAGCTGTCGAGGTATGAAATGAACATCATTATATCGCAGCAAGCTGCGGAGAATTAACGCGCGTCCCGCAGCAGCGGGATTAAAAAGCTGGTCAAAAATGACACTTTTTTCTCACTAACGTTTATATCCTAACCCCTGAATAAACTTAAGTGATGGTGATCAAAGGGCATATATAATAAGTATTTGATTTTATTTATATATATCACTGCTTAAACCTTAAGCAATTCGGTCTAAAAGCCTAACTATTGCGGACTTACCGCAGGTATCAACATGGTTACCCACAGGTCTTTCCACAGTATTGTGGAAAGCAATTTCAAGTGCCTGTATCCAAGGGGAAAAGTCCGGGACAACCCCAATCGTTTTACCCGGCTCCTAGGCAAGTTGCATACGCCAGCCGAAGGGATCCTCCTTGATTCCATACTGAATCTGCATGATTTCATTATACAACTTGTCGGCAAGCGCTCCTGTCTTGCCTTCGTTAATGAGATATTCCTTCTTTTGGAAGTAAAGCTGTCCAACCGGTGAAATAACGGCGGCTGTTCCCGAGGCAAAAGCTTCCTTGAGAGTTCCCTTTTCGATGGCGTCGATCACTTCCATCATGGCCAGCCGTCTTTCATTGACCTTCACGCCCAGATGCGTTGCCAGTTTAATCACGGAATCGCGCGTCACACCCGGCAGAATGGTTCCTCCCAGCGGCGGCGTGATCAATTCATCACCGATCACAAAAAAGATATTGCTGGTCCCCACTTCTTCCACATACTTATTTTCCCGCGCGTCCAGCCAGAGTACCTGCGTGTAGCCCATATCGCTGGCAATACGGCTGGCATAAAGACTCTGAGCGTAATTGCCCGCCGATTTAATATGTCCCGTACCACCCGGCGCCGCCCGCACATATTCCTCGGACACATAAATCTTTGTCGGCCCGAAACCGTGCGCGTAATAGGCGCCCACCGGTCCGGCAATGATAAAGAAAAGGTATTCCCGGGATGGATGCACACCGAGGGCGGCTTCCGTGGCAATCATCGTCGGCCGGATGTAGAGGGATGACCCCGGTTCTCTGGGAATCCAGTCCTTTTCCAATGACACAAATTGTTTCAGGGCATCCAGAAACACCGTTTCATCCATGGGCGCCATGCACAGCCTTTCAGCGGATGTCTTCATCCGGCGGATATTCTCCAGCGGACGGAAAAGATAAATTTCGTCATTTTTCCCCCGGTAAGCTTTCAATCCCTCAAAGATTTCCTGACCGTAATGAAGACACATGGAGGTCGGATCAAGCTGCAGGAGCTGGTAAGGTTCAATGACCGGGTCATACCAGCCGTCGCCTTCCTTGTATTTCATGGTAAACATGTGATCGGTAAAATGCTGGCCGAAACCTAATTTTTTTTCATCAGGTTTTGGCTTCAGGTATTTGGGAAGCGCTTTGATAATTTTGATTTTCATAGGAGTCCTCTTTTATTAAAATTACGACCAATAAATGAATGCCGGTTATCTTATTTCCATACCACTAAACAATATTTCGATCAAGGCTTCGATATTGAATGGCTTCGGCAACGTGCATGGGCTCGATTTTTTCTCTGCCCTCCAGATCGGCAATAGTTCGGGATACTTTCAGAATACGGTTCATGGCACGCGCGGAAAGCCCCAGTTTTTCAA
>CAYOPU010000080.1:0-9640 GCA_964405915.1 uncultured Smithella sp.
CAATTCTTTTTGAGGTATTACAAGTATTATTTTTGTTTTTTTTAATTAAAATAACTTGAAGGAATGATTGAATTTTGTTAAGGGATACCCCTTTATAAAATAAATATTAAGGTACTGTTGTCCATGTTGTTTAAAATTTTCTTCTCCGCTTTCTTTGCGGTTTCGTCCTTGTTATGGTTTCCATCCGATGCATTATGCGGCATCGGCCGAAGTCTTCCAAAAATCCCGGACGCCATTGTCGCCGTCTCTTCAGGTTATGTTATTGCCGTTGATAAAAAATATCAAAAGCTTTATGTTTTCAAAAAAGGCCCGGAATTTTTGAAAGTTTTCGAAGCCAACTGTTCTACCGGTAAAAAGCAGGGCAGCAAACAGGTTGCCGGCGATGCAAAAACACCCAGCGGGATTTTTTTTGCAACAAAGATTCTTCTGAATCCCGGTCCGCCGGAAACTTACGGAACGCTGGCATTTCCGCTGGATTATCCGACAGCAGCGGATAAAAAATCGGGTAGAAACGGCGCAAACATCTGGATTCACGGCACAAGTAAACCGATCGTCCCCTTTCAATCCAACGGATGTGTTGTTTTGAATGATCAGGATATGCGCACCCTGACCAGGTATATCCAGTTAAACAAAACACCGGTGATCATCGCCGAGACCATTTCATGGGTTCCTCAACATCAGCCGCTACCCGTCAAAAATGAACTGGAAAAAGTCCTTGCCTCTTGGACAAAGGCCTATGCTGAAGGAAATCTAAACGCGATCGATACGCTTTACCTGAAGAATTATCAGATAAAAGGTAAAAAACGAGAGCAACTTTTCAATCAAATATCGAATATTAAAAACATTAACCATCATTTCATTTTAGAGCCGAAAGATGTTTCCATTTTACGGCAAAATAATGACGCCGTCATCATTTTTGATCAGATAACGAATATCAATAAAGATAATTCCTTTTCAGGTTCATTTAATAAACTTGCTTTACAGAAAATCAATAACCGGTGGTTTGTTATTGATGACACGGGGATTCCGGAAGCAGCTCCCCCAATTGACCGTCAAACACCAGGCCGTCCCGGCCTGGAATCATCCTCGAAAGAAGCCGTTCAAAGGCTGATTAAAAAGTGGGCCGAAAGCTGGCAATCCGGAAACATGTCCGTTTACCGCTCCTGCTACGCGTCCGGTTTCCGCTCTCAAGGCAAATCTTTGAATGAATGGATCAATCATAAAATTGCCGTACGCGAACACAGTAAAAACATTAATGTCCGGATTGATAACCTGCGTATTTCCGGAAGCAACGATCAAGCGACTGCGCTCTTCACACAGCATTACAGTTCCAATCTGCTGAAAAACAAAGGAAACAAGACGCTGGCCTTGAGAAAAACGAACGGTCGATGGGAAATATATAAGGAATTGATGCAATAAACAGGTCGTTTATTTTTTGTTTTTTAAATTTCTTTCGGTTTCGGCGATAATTTCCTGTAAATCGTAGCTTTCATCAATAACGTACTCCGATTCATCAGGATTATTGGCTAATGTCGCTTTCGTATCCGAAAAATGATTCTGGTCATTGATTCTGAGTTTATCGCTATTCTGGAGTCCATCCCTGAAAGACCACTCCTGGACATTTTCGGCTTTTACCTGCAAATCATCATCGGCATCAAACATGGGCGAGTTGTAACATGCATCTGTGGCAACAACATCCTTTGCCGGCGTAAAGCACATCGTAGGATTGATATATTTATCCCGTGTTTCCAGAAATTCTGTCAGATAACGCTCCTGCGTGAACATGCCTTCTGATTTGCTGGCATGCATCGCGTTTTCAATTTGAAATATCTTTTTTTCTCGAATGAGCCCGCGAATTTGACTGGTGCCTCGCATAATGGACAGCAACGGCAGACGAAATCCCGATTTTTCGTCGTAAACCAGCTTTTGCATAATGACCCAGTCAATCGTCGATGCCACTTGATAACGGATATACTCCTCCGCCTCCGGAGGCGCGGAATTAATGATCCGATAGATGGCATCTTCCACATTCGTCGCATGCAGTGTTGCAACCACCAGATGACCGGACTCCGCGGCATTTAACGTCAGAGCGATGGTCTGGGGATCGCGCAGTTCACCCACCATAATGACATCGGGATCCTGCCGCATGATATCAATCAGGCCGCGTTCGAACGATTGCACATGCGTACCCACTTCCCGCTGTTCGACAAAAGATTGCCGGGATGAAATTCGAAATTCGATGGGATCTTCCAGGGTGATGATATGAGCGGCCCGCTTATGATTGATGTCATCAAGAATGGCGGCAATCGTTGTCGTTTTACCGGAACCCGTCGCTCCGCAAATCAACACAAGCCCTGACTTCAGTTCGCTGATTTTTTCCAGAGACGGGTGCATATTCAGATTTGCGACCGTTGGGATGCTATTCGGCAATAATCTTATCGCCAGCGAGGGGCCGCGGTCGGTGTTGAAAACATTAACTCGCACGCGCAAGTTATCGATACTGGTTGCAAAATCAACGGACGAGCGCTGACGTAACATGGCCATGTTTTTAGAGCTGAGGATCGACCGGATCAGGTCGTCAACTTCCCGATACGACCAGGTGTTTTGATTGTCAAATCGAATGGAACCGTCTTTACGGTAAACGATCGGCTGACCGCCGCGGATATGAACGTCCGAGTAGCCTTTCAGGGCGCATGAAACAACCAGTTCAGAAAATCGTCTTTTCATTTAGGATATCTCGACTGCGTCATCTGTCAATAAAAAAAGGAGTCATGCTTCACAACGATAACTCCTGAATGATACTGGAGGCGGCAATCAGATTCGAACTGATGAATAACGGTTTTGCAGACCGCTGCCTTAGCCACTTGGCTATGCCGCCATAAAAAAATGGAGCGGGCGAACGGATTTGAACCGTCGACGTCTACCTTGGCAAGGTAGCACTCTACCACTGAGTTACGCCCGCTCACGTGAATAACGCGTGTGACTATAACAAAAAAGCTCAGCTTGTCAATATAAAAATGAAGAAATTTTGGCGACTGATATTTTTTTCGTTCACAAAAAATCAATTCCGTAAGCACTGAAAATATCAGCTATTGTCGGCGCCCCTGTAAAATTTAATAAAATAATCCAGGCCGGAATAAACGGTCAGCAATAAGGCCACATAGAGAATCATCGTCCCCACGAAATGCGCGTCCAACCCCAGGAACGGATAGTGAATCATCAAAGCGGTGACGGCAATGATTTGCGCGATTGTTTTCTGCTTTCCCAGAATGCTGGCCTGAATATAAATTCCCTCCGAGGAGGCGATACTGCGGATGCCGTCAACAATCAAATCCCGCATAATGATGATCACCACGATCCAGGCGTCTATCCGGCCAATGGGTATCATCAGGATCATGGCTGAATTGACGATCAGCTTATCTGCCAGCGGATCCAAAAATTTGCCCATGGTGGTGATCATGTTGTATCTGCGCGCGACAAAACCGTCCAGAAAATCCGTCAGGGCTGCCAGTACAAATAAGGCCGCCAGCACCAGACTCCAAAAGACACCGGGGGCGGACAATAGAAAAAACAAAAAGGGTATGACGCTGATGCGCGCCAGCGTAATACTGTTGGGCAGGCTGAAAAGCTCATTTTTCTTGTTCATGCTGATCCGTCGCTTCGTCAATATGACTATTTTGAAAACAAAAATACCTTATTTTTTCGGAACTTTTTTCCAGTCTTCCAGAAACAGGGCAATGCCTTTGTCCGTCAGGGGATGCTGTGCCAGTTGCGCAATGACTTTAAAGGGAATCGTGGCGATATCGGCGCCCATTAAAGCGGCATCCAGAACGTGTTTGGGATGCCGGATGCTGGCTACAATCACTTCCGTGTCATAGCCATAGTTGTCGTAAATATCCAGAATCTGCTGCGTCAGCTCCATGCCGTCGTGAGCAATGTCATCCAGTCGTCCCACAAACGGGCTGACATAGGCCGCGCCGGCTTTGGCGGCCATCAAGGCCTGGAGCGGAGAAAAAATCAATGTCTGATTAACATCAATGCCTTCCATCGCAAGCATCTTCGTGGCCTTGAGTCCTTCAGTGGTCATCGGAACTTTGACAACCACCTGGTCTCCCAGATGCGCCAGCTTTTTCCCCTCGGCAAACATGCCTTTGGCCTCCAGGCTGACAACTTCCAGGCTGACCGGCCCTTCCACAATGGCCAGAATGTCTTTGACGACTGCATCAAAGCCTCTTTTCTCTTTGGCGATAAGCGACGGATTGGTTGTCACGCCGTCCACCATTCCCAGCGCCAGTCCTTCCTTTATTTCCGTAATATTTGCGGTATCAATGAAAAATTTCATAATGCCCCTTTCTTCCATATTTTGTTTTATCAGCTGTTTTTTTCCGACAGGTATTGCTCGCAGCATTCCCGACTGCAAAAATACTGCTGCCGACCGTTTATTTCTTTCATAATCGCATGACTCTTGGGAACGTAGGTTTTACAAAAAGGATCCTGCACCAGGTCTTCTCCCGCAGACGGCGGAGCATCCACCCGGTAGCCTTTTACTTCCTGAGATTTTACCCGCTGGAACATTTTCACAATCCTGTATCCCACGTAGAACAATACTAAAATGGCCAATATTTTAAACATATTTAGCGTATCCTTCTTTTTCAATCATCATACCGCTCAACTATTTTTTGATCATCCAGTCTGTCTTTCAATCCCCGCATCGAAACGCCAAACACAGGATGAATAAGATAGGATGCGATTTCGCACAAAGGCTCCAGCACAAAGCGCCGCTTATGCATCTCCGGATGCGGAACAATCAAATCACCTTCGCGAATGACCTCCTGTCCGTATAAAAGCAAATCCAGATCAATGATGCGCGGGGCGTCCGCAAACGAACGCAGCCGCCCCATGTCCTTTTCAACTTCCTGCAAGGCCCGCAAAAGATTGCGGGGCAAAAGCGTGGTTCTGATTTCCGCTACGGCATTGATAAACCAGCTTTGATTTTCCAAAGTTTCCCGATGCTCGCTAACATCCAACCGCTTCAGCACCGGTTCCGTTTTATAAAACGAAGAAATCCTCGCTACCGCAACACCTGATATACAGGATATTTTTTCAATGGCCTGTCCGCACTGTAATAAAGGTTCCCCCAGATTGGAACCAATCCCGATATAAGCGAAAATGCCTGTCAACATGAAGCCTGCTTATTTGATGTTTTTCAAGCCCAGAACATCCTGCATATCATACAGGCCGTTTTTCTGGTGGACCACCCATTGCGCCGCGCGAATTGCCCCTTTGGCAAAATTGTCGCGGCTTTGCGCCCGATGCGTAATTTCCAGCCTTTCGCCAATGCCGCCGAAGATCACTGTATGTTCGCCCACGATATCGCCGGCCCGAATCGTTTGAATGCCGATTTCCTTCCGGGTTCTTTCTCCAATCAGCCCCTGGCGCGTATAAACGGCTTCCTGTTTCAGGTTCCGTCCCAGTTTATCGGCGATCACCTGAGCCATCTGCATAGCCGTGCCGCTGGGCGCGTCTTTTTTTAAATGGTGATGGGCTTCAATGATTTCCACGTCATAATCGTCATGGAGAATACCGGCGCAATACTCCAGCACTTTTAACATCACATTAACACCGACACTCATGTTCGGCGACAATACACAGCGTGTTTTTTCGGCAAGCCGACTGACCAGCTTCATCTCGTCAGGGGTAAATCCCGTGGAACCGATCACGATACTGCGATTTCGCTCACTGGCTATTTCCAGGTAATGAAGAGAGGCTTCATGATTGGTAAAGTCGATCACGACGTCGGCTTGATCAATACACTCAGCCAGTTTATCACTGACCAGCGCGCCGGTTCTGCCCAGTCCCAGAGAATGGCCGACGTCCCTGCCGATAATCGGATGTCCCGCAACTTCAATCGCCCCGACAACCCGGATATCTTCCATTGCGGAAATCAGACTGATAATTCTGGCCCCCATTTTTCCGCCTGCTCCAGTAACAATTGCTTTAACCATAATATCTGCTCCCCGGATGATAATTTGTGATCCTGATTATGAGATCAAACCATAACGCTCCATGACCATTTTGACTTTGTCATAATTTGCCGGAGCCATTTTGCAAAGCGGCAGCCGGTATTCATATTCAATTTTCCCCATCAGCGATAAAGCGGCTTTCACGGGAATCGGGTTTGTTTCGACAAAAAGGACGTCAAACAACGGGCTCATCTTCTGATGCAACGCCCGCGCTTCGGCCAAGTGGCCTGCTTCGGCGGCATCGACCAGAGCGGCCATATCCGCGGGAACAATATTGGACGCAACGGAAATAACGCCCTTCCCGCCCATCGCCATCAGGGGAAGCGTCAATCCGTCATCGCCGGATAAAACGTCAAAATCCGGTCCGCATAAATCAAGCACGTCATTCATTTGTTTGAGCGAACCGGACGCCTCTTTCACACCGACAATATTGCTGACCTTCGACAGGCGGGCGATCAATTCCGGCGACATATTCACGCCGGTCCGTCCGGGAATATTATAGGGAATAATCGGAATAGGCACATTTTGCGCGATCAGTTGAAAATGCTGATAGAGGCCTTCCTGCGTCGGCTTGTTGTAGTATGGACAGGCAATCAGCGCGCCGTCCGCGCCAGCCTCGTAAGCATGTTTCGTTAAACGCAGTGCTTCGGCTGTACTGTTGGATCCCGTCCCGGCAATCACCGGAACTTGTTTTTTTGCGGCGTCAATCGTGATTTCAATCACCCGATCATGCTCATCATGGGTCAGCGTAGGTGATTCGCCGGTTGTCCCGCAAGGCACCAGACCGTCAATCCCCGACGCGATCTGAAACGCAATGAGTTGTCGGAGAGCTTCTTCATCCACTTTACCGTTTTTAAAGGGTGTCACCAGCGCGGTAATAGCTCCTCTAAACATAAAAAATGCCTCCTGGATTTTTTTATTTAAAATCTATGTCAACGGTTTGTGATTCACGACAGACATCGGCCCTGTCGCACAGCTTTAAACGATAACGGTATATTTTCCCCTTTTCGACAAGAGGATCGGTAAATCGATAGTCATTTTTCATAACATCACCAACCGTTAACCGGCGGACTTTTTCGAAGGTGCGGGGGCAATCCCCGCAAATATTTCCTGCGCTGCCCAGTTGACTTTTCTCGATGGTCAGATGACGGACCCTTCCATCGGGATTTTCCATCCGCCAGGTCAGTACAACTGCATTGCCCTCCGCCGACGCGGTCAACGTCTGCTCACCCTGATTTTGCAAAACAGCGGACGCCTTTGGCACGGGATTGGCCTTCAATCCGCAACCGGTCATCAGCATCATTAAAACAAGGCCGAATAATAATTTATTTTTTGCCGAAACTTCTTTCAAATTCCCGAATCCTTTCTTGAACCGCCGATGTCGCCGTTCCCCCGCGATGCCTGCGCGCATTGACGGAATTCTCCGGTTTGATACGGAAGGCAATGTCCGCTTCAAATCCCGCATAAAATTTCTGATAATCTCTCAAACTGAGGTCGGCAAGCGTCTTTTTACTTTTCACCAAATGGGCAACCATATGACCGACAATTTCATGCGCCTGCCGGAAAGGAACGCCTTTCTCCACCAGATACTCGGCCACGTCAGTGGCCGTCGAAAAACCGCCGCTGGCAGCCTGATACATTCCGGCAGCGTTAAATTCCGTATGCGCCAGCATCTCCGTAAAAATCGTCAGACAATCTTTCACCGTATCCACCGCGTCAAACAGCGGTTCCTTGTCTTCCTGCAGATCGCGGTTGTAGGTCATGGGCAGCCCCTTGAGCAACGTCAGGATCGCAAACAAATCGCCATAGACGCGCGCGGATTTGCCCCGAATCAGCTCCGCAATATCCGGATTTTTCTTCTGCGGCATAATGCTGCTGCCGGTGGTGTAGGCATCCGAAATTTCCGCAAAACCGAATTCATCGGACGACCACAACACCAGATCTTCGCAAAAGCGGCTCAAATGCGCCATGGCCAGCGATGCGGCAAAAATGAATTCCGCAATATAGTCGCGGTCCGCCACGGTATCCATGCTGTTTTTGCCGACTGACGGAAAATTCAAAAGTTCAGCCGTGCGTTGACGGTTAATCGGCAGACCGGTTCCGGCCAGTGCCGCCGCGCCCAGCGGCAATACGTTGAGCCTTTTTTTGCAGTCTCCCATTCTTTGCTCATCGCGGACAAACATTTCCGCAAATGCCAGAAGATAGTGGGAAAGCAGCACCGGCTGTGCCTTTTGCATATGGGTGTAGCCGGGCATGATGGTCGATATTTCACTTTTGGCCAGCTGCACCAGCTGCTTTTGCAGCCCCGTCATCAATTGGATAATGCCGTCAATTTCCGCGCGCAGAAAAAGCCGGACATCGAGGGCAATCTGATCATTGCGGCTGCGCGCGGTATGCAGTTTCCCGCCGGCATCGCCGACACGCCGGATCAGTTCTTTTTCAATGGCCATGTGAATATCTTCATCGGACGGATCAAAGATAAAAACGCCCTTTTCGATATCGCTCAAAATACTTTTCAGCCCGCGGACAATGGCAACCGCTTCCTTCCGGGAGATGATTCCCGAATCGGCCAGCATCGTCGCATGGGCGATGGAGCCTTCAATATCGTAACGATACAGTCTGGAATCGTAATGCAGGGAACAGGTAAATTGTTCCACACTTTTCGCCGTGGACTCAGTAAATCTTCCTCCCCATGCTTTTTTGCTTTTGGCCATGAAATTGCTCTCCGCAAATTTAAGATTTGCTTTTTAAAACATTCTGAATTCTCAAACGCAGACCGTTGAGGCGGATAAATCCGGTTGCGTCTTTCTGGTTATAAACGTCATCCTTTTCAAATGTAGCAAAAGCCTCACTGTAGAGAGAATTCGGCGATTTGCGTCCGACAACAATGCAGTTACCCTTATACAGCTTCATTCGGGCTGTGCCGGTAACGTTTTCCTGCGTCTTGTCGATATAGGCCTGAAGGGTTGTCATTTCCGGCGCGTACCAGAAACCGTTATAAGCCAGCTGAGCGTATTTGGGGATGAGTGAATCCCGCATGAACATCACTTCGCGATCCATTGTGATGGATTCCACGGCACGATGCGCCGCCCATAAAACCGTTCCGCCCGGTGTTTCATAAACGCCGCGCGATTTCATGCCGACAAAACGGTTTTCCACCATATCGACGCGGCCCACGCCATTGGCGCCGGCAATCGTATTGATATGATCCATCAGCTTAGCGGGTGACATCTTTTTGCCGTCGATAGCCACCGGGTTTCCCTTGACGAAACTGATTTCTACATACGTCGGCTTGTCCGGAGCGGCTTCGGGCGATTTAGTCAGCACAAAAATATCTTCCGGAGGTTCCGCCCAGGTGTCTTCCAAAATGGCGCCTTCATGCGAAATGTGCAGAAGATTGCGGTCGGAACTGTAGGGTTTGGCCTTGGTCAACGGCAGCGGTATATGATGCTTCTCCGCGTAATCAAACATGGATTCCCGGGAATCAAATGTCCAGTTGTCATCTTTCCAGGCCGCAATAATATTGATCTTCGGATTCAAAGCGATGTAGGTCAATTCAAAGCGCACCTGATCGTTGCCCTTGCCGGTGGCGCCGTGGCAAACGGAATCCGCCTTTT
>CAYOPU010000081.1:0-9614 GCA_964405915.1 uncultured Smithella sp.
CAGTTCGATCCTGCTCATCTCCACCAGAAATCAAAAGGGAAGAACCGCAGAGGGTTCTTCCCTTTTATTGTTTCATGAAAAGCCGGTTTGCAGCGCATGTCCATGCTTTAGAAAAAGGAATTATAAATCTTTTGCCTCTTTGTTGATTTTCAAACGTTTTTCCTTAATCATCGCTGCTTTGTTTCCTTCCAGCCATGATTTCATGACTTCTTCCTTTTTCAGGTTCACCGCCACTTTTCGGTAGATTTCTTTTTTTGCTTCAAAATCTTTCCTATCCAGCGCGCTTACGTCTTTGAGTTTGAAGATGACTTGCGTATGGCCGATGGTTAACGGCTTCTCCGTATAGGGTTTGTTCAGGGAAAGAGACAGCAGCATTTCCATGGCCTCCGGGTGAGACCCGAGTTTTGGAATGGCACTGCCGGGCTGGAATAAGCCGGTTTCCTGAATCTCGAACCCTTTTTCCGAAGCCAGTTTTTCCAAGGCTTCTCCTTTTTGCAGTTTTTCTGTCAGACTCATTGCTTCTGTGGCGGCTATTTTATCCTGTTCATCCTTGAGATAGCGTTGCCGCACATCATTTTCAATAACCTTAAGCTGCGGCGTGTAGGCGGCCTTTTTATCTTCAATGCGAATCAGGAAATAACCGTTATCGGCGGTCAAAACTTTGCTGATGTCTTTTCTTTCCAAACCGGCCAGTTGTCCGGCCAAATCTTTTACGGAGACGAACACCTGCGGCGGGCTGTTCAACGGGAAGAAATCAGCGGTCTGAACTTTCAGGTTATTTTTTGCGGCGTATGCGTCAAAGTTTTCTTCCTGATAGATTGTATCATGCGCTTTTTTTGCTTCCGCAAAAGCGTTTTGCATCCCCCTGCTTTGCTTAATTTCTTTGATGATCATGGGTGTGGCTTGTTCCAGCTCCAGGGGCTTGCCACCTTTGCCTTGGTAGCTTTCTTTGCGGCGGTTGTAATAATCCCGAATGTCGGATGAACTGATTTCGGCGGAAGAAAACATTTCGCCGGCAAAATACAGATATTTGATTTTTATCTGCTCGGGGATGCGGAAGGCATTGCCGTTCTTCTTGAGATAATTTTCCAGATCGCCGGTTGTTGGATTGACCTGCCGGGCCATGTCAGAACCAGCAATTTGAACGAAAAGGAGGTTTATTTTTTGATTCTGCAAAGCGTATAAGTCCAGTACCTCCTGATCGGAGACCTTGATACCTTCACGGATAATGTTTTCGATTTTACCCGCCGCCAGATTGATTTTCTGGCCGGCTTCAAAATCTTCGGCGGTCAGTTTGTTGTAGCGTAATAATTCCCGATATCTGTAATGATCGAACTTTCCATCCGTTTGTAGAGCGGGCATGTTCATAATTACCTGCCTTAACTCGTCATCGGATACCTGCAGCTTTAAGTCTTTCGCCTTGGCAATGATGATCTGGCGGTTGATCAGGTTGTCGTAGGCCGCCTTTTTCAGATCCATCTGCTTGAGCATGTCTGCGGTCAGGGCGCTTCCATACTGTGCTTTTGCCATATCTGTCATTTTCGAGTATTCGTCATAATACTCGGATTCACTGATCAGAACGCCATCAATGCTGGCGAGAGCGTTGGCTGTCCGCGAGCCTCTGTCGGTTCCAAAGTAAAGGACGAAAACAAAAATAATGATGGCCATGAAGACAAGCATGAACCACCCTCGTGCGTGTTTGCGGAAAAACTGCAGCATATGATCACCTCAAAAGCGAATGTAAAATAAATCAAAACAGGTAAACGCTTTGCCTCTAGTATTACAGACATTTATAAATTGCAAATACATTTTAAAAATGCGTTGCTTAGAGGGATGAAATACGTTATACACGCAAAAATGCATAAATAATACGTTGTATTGAATGAGAAAAACAGGAGGATGCATGCTGTTCGATTATATTTTGGGAAAGTTTTCCAATGACCTGGCGATTGATCTGGGAACAGCCAATACATTGGTTTACGTGAAAGGAAAGGGTATTGTGCTAAACGAACCTTCCGTTGTTGCCGTGCACATGGATAACCGCGGAATGAAAAAGGTGCTGGCGGTCGGCAATGAAGCCAAAAACATGTTGGGACGAACGCCCGGCAATATTGTCGCTATTCGTCCCATGCGCGACGGCGTCATCGCTGATTTCGATACGACGGAAGCCATGTTGAAGCATTTTATCCTGTCCGTTCACAACCGCAAATCGCTGGTGCGTCCCCGTATTATTGTTTCCGTCCCGTCGGGTATCACGCAGGTGGAACGCCGCGCGGTGCGCGAAACGGTTGCATCGGCGGGCGCCCGGGAAATTTATCTGATCGAAGAACCCATGGCGGCGGCCATCGGTTCGGGATTGCCGATCGCCGAGCCCACGAGCTCCATGGTGGTGGACATTGGCGGCGGCACCACGGAAGTCGCCGTTATCTCGTTGTCTGGTATCGTCTATTCCAAATCGGCGCGGGTGGCCGGGGATAAAATCGACGAAGAAATTGTCCAGTACATGAAGCGGAAGTACAGTTTACTGATTGGTGAAAGAACCGCGGAAATCATCAAGACAGAGATCGGTTGTGCCTATCCGATGAATGAAATTAAGACGATAGACGTCAAGGGGCGTGATTTGATTTCGGGCATTCCGAAAACGATCGAAACAAACTCCGAAGAAATCCGGGAAGCGATTCTTGAACCGGTGACGTTGATTGTTGACGCCATTAAAGATGCTCTCGAAAATGCTCCCCCGGAGCTTGCCGGCGATATTGTTGACCGCGGTATCGTGCTGACCGGAGGCGGCGCTTTACTGAAGAATATCGATGTGCTGGTTCGGGAAGAAACCGGTCTGCCCGTCACGATTGCCGATGATCCTCTCTGTGCCGTGGCCCGTGGCGCAGGCATGGCCCTGGATCAACTGGATGTTCTCAAAGAGGTTACCATTCAGGTGTGATGCGGCTGGCTGAATCGGTTTTCGTTGGCGGAAGATATTAGGTAGAAAATGTTTTTCAAGAACTATCGAACGGTCATCCTTATTGGTGCAGTAATTGTTGCCGCTCTTGTTCTGCTTTCGTATAGCTTGAATCGCGATTCCGGTGAGGGTGTTGTGAAAAATCTGGCGCTGGAAGCGGCGGCGCCTGTGCGGAAAATTTTCAGTGCCGTCATTGAAGGCGTCGATAATGCCTGGGAGCGTTATGTTCATCTGGTAGGTCTGGTAGAAGAAAACCGGAATTTGAAAAATAAAATCGCCGGGATGCAGACGGATTTGCTTCTATACAAAGAAGGTTATCAGGAAGCGCAAAGACTACAAAAACTTCTGTCCCTGCAGGATGAATATCCCTATAAATTCATTGCGGCCCGGGTAATCGGCCGGGAACAGGCAGCCCTTTCCAAGATCATCTGGATCGACAAAGGCAGCGCGTCCGGTCTGAAACCGGGCATGCCGGTTCTTGCTCCGCCCGGATTAGTCGGAAGATTGACGGATGTTTCCTGGCACAGCTCTAAAATTCTCCTGTTAATTGACGAGAATTCCAACGCGGATGTTCTGGTTCAAAGGACGCGCGTGCAGGGCATTGTTCGCGGCGCGGGATCGCGCGGGTGTGTGGTCCGCTATATTTCCAAAATGGAGGATGTTAAGGAAGGCGATTTAATTGTGACATCCGGTCTGAGTAATATCTTTCCCAAAGGATTGCTTGTTGGCAGGGTGAGCCATGTCGGCCATATGGACGTCGGATTGTTTTTGCAAATCCGGCTGGTCCCTTTTGTTGATTTCACCACGTTGGAGGAAGTCATGGTTTTAGCGGCTGACCAACGGAATATATCTCAGAAAAAGAAACCTGCAAAATGATTTATTATTTGCTATTGCCCTTTGTGACCATCGGGCTCGTTGTCTTACAAGCTACATTGGCCGACATCTTTTTTTCCGGATGGCTGACCTTGGAACTGTCGCTGGTTCTTGTGATCTATGCCGGGTTTCGTCTGGATCTGGTGCAGGGGATGATTCTGACGCTTATGACGGGATTTGTGTTTGACTGTGTCTCCGGATCGTTTCTTGGATTATTTACACTGATTTATTTGAATATCTTTTTACTTTCCTTTTTTGTCTCCTTGCGGATTGCCTCGGAAAAGCTGTATCTTGTCGCTTTGTTCAGCCTGATTTGTTCTCTGATCGAGTCGTTCATGCTGATTTTGCTCTACCGTTATGTTTTTGAATTTGACATGACCAGCGACGTCCTGACGGTTTTTGTGCCTCAGGCGTTGCTGGTCGGCGTTCTCTCCGCGGGTTTTTTTCATGCGATGCGCAAGGTAGAAGGATTGATGTATGGAAAAACAATTCAATCTCAGCAACGGACCGGAACCGGCGGAATTTCGGCAAAAGCTTAAAATCGTCGTTATTCTGGTTGTTCTGGCCCTGTCCATTTTGCTGATTCGCCTCTGGTATTTACAGGTCATCAAGGGGGATGAACTGAGGCACCGGTCGGAGAGCAACGCTGTGCGTTTTCGCAATATTCAACCAATCCGCGGCCTGGTTATGGATCGCAACGACGCGATTATCGTCGATAACCGTCCCTCGTTTGATGTGTTGTACATGCCGACCAAAGGCGTCAATCCTGGGACGCTTCTCCAAAAGATTCAGGATATTTATAAAACCAAATCGGTTGATTTTTCTTTTAATGCTCCTTTCCCCAGGACGGTTAAACCCTATCTGCCTGTTCGCCTGGAAAAAAATGTCAGTATGGAAAAAATCGCCCTGGTAGAAACGAACACCGTCGATCTGCCCGGTGTTTATGTTGATGTTACACCGGTCCGCATTTATTTGGATGGAGAAATGCTGGCACCGATTATTGGCTACACGGGAGAAGTCAGTAAAGAGGAATTGGAGAAATCGGAAGAAGATTACCTGTCCGGCGATATTACGGGCAAGCATGGGATCGAAAAAGTTTTCGATTCCTACATTCGCGGACGCCGCGGCAATGAACTGGTCGAAGTGAATGCATTCGGCAAGGTGATTAAAAATTTAGGGCGTATTGATCCTCTTTCCGGTTCCAATGTTGTGCTGACGATAGACGCTAAATTGCAAAAGGCCGCCTGGGAAGCTTTTGCCGGCCTGACCGGCTCCGCGGTTGTCATGGACCCGCGTGATGGTTCGATTCTGGCGATGGTCAGTCGGCCGTCCTTTGATCCCAATTTGTTCAGCAATGGCATTGACCGTGATGAATGGACGAAACTGCAAAAAAATCCGCTGAATCCCCTATCCAACAGGGCTATCTCCGGACAGTACCCGCCCGGGTCAACCTACAAGATGATTGTGGCGGCGGCCGCCTTGGAAGAAGGTGTTATTACTCCCGAGACCAGGATACATTGCAGCGGGTCTTTTACCCTGGGCAACAGAATTTATCGCTGCTGGAACAAGCATGGACATGGCTCTGTCAATCTGCATCGGGCGCTGGTGGAGTCGTGTGATGTCTATTTTTATACGGTGGGAAAGATGCTGGGCGTGGATAAGATAGCACATTATGCCAGACGGTTCGGTTTAGGCGAGGCCACCGGGATTGAGCTTGCGCATGAAAAGAAAGGGCTGGTTCCCAGCCGGGACTGGAAGCTGGCGCGCATGAAAGAACCGTGGCAGCTTGGTGAGACCATATCCATATCCATCGGCCAGGGATTTAATTTGACCACCCCGCTACAGTTGGCGCAGGCATACAGCACTCTGGCAAACGGCGGCACGCGGTGGCGGCCGCATCTTGTTGCGCGGATTGAATTGTCCGACGGCAGCATCGTCAAAAAATATTTACCCGAAAAAAAAGGAGAACTCAAATTGAGCAGGCAAACGATGGCGGCCCTGAATCGCGGGCTTTGGGGGGTGGTGAATGAACCGGGTGGTACCGGCGCCGCGGCCCGCAGGCCTTATGCGGACGTTTGCGGTAAAACCGGGACATCGCAGGTCATTGGATTGCCGCAGAACGAAAAAGCGCGCCGCGCTCAAAAGATCACAGCATTTCATAAGGATCATGCTTTATTTGTCTGTTATGCGCCGATGAAAAAGCCGGAAATTGTGATTGCCGTTGTTGCCGAAAACGCCGGCGGCGGCGGCGCTGTGGCCGCTCCGATTGCCCGTAAAATTCTGGATGCCTATTTTGATGGTCAGAAAAAAAGAAAGACAGTCCGGGCGACCGTAAACACCCGTCAAACGGAGACGGATGGAGCACGGTGATGCCTCAAGGCAGGATTTATATTTTTCGAGGAAGACAATGATTTTTTTAAAATATGATCGCCGGATATTCCAGAATTTTGACTGGACGCTGTTTGCTTTGGTCATGTCCATTTGCGCCATCGGCATTATCAACATTTATTCCACTGGCTTCAGTCTCATGGATAATCAAGCCCCTCTTTACTTAAAGCAGTTGCAATGGATTCTCTTCGGCATGTTTTTAATGGTGATCGCTTTTCTCATTGATTACCACGCCATTAATCACGCCGCTTATGCTATTTATGCGTTCTCTCTGCTGTCATTGATTTATGTGGCCTTTTTCGGCCATACGGCCAATGGCGCTCAACGCTGGATATCTTTCGGGTTCTTTTTATTTCAACCTTCCGAACTGATGAAATTAAGCGTCATTGTCGCTCTGGCCCGGTATTTTGATGACCATAAATCGAACGAACCTTACCTCCTGCGAGAATTATTTCTTCCTTTCCTGATGGTCATGATTCCCTGTGTTCTGATCATGAAACAACCTGATTTGGGGACGGCGTTGATGATTGTTATTGTTTTCGCCTCGATGGTTCTTTTTATCGGCCTGAACAGGAAATCCCTGGCGATTGTCGCAGCCAGTGTTTTAGTCATGCTGCCCGTGGCCTGGCACTTTTTGAAAGATTATCAAAAAGACCGATTGTTGACGTTTCTCTCTCCGGAAAGCGATCCTCTGGGCACCGGTTACCACATCATTCAATCCGTGATTGCAATTGGTTCCGGAGGCTTTCTAGGCAAAGGATTTTTAAAAGGTTCGCAAACCCAGTTGAAGTTTTTACCCGAGCAGCAGACGGATTTTGTTTTTTCCGTGTTTGCCGAGGAGTGGGGATTCGTCGGCGGTCTGGTGTTGGTGGTGCTGTTTATGGCGTTGATTATCTGGGGCTTGAAAATTGCCTTGCTTTCAAAAGATTTATTGGGCACGATGCTGGCATTTGGGATTACCGCGCTGATTGCCTGGCAAATGACGATTAACATGGGAATGGTTTTGGGTCTGCTGCCGGTTGTCGGGATTCCCATGCCTTTCTTGAGCTACGGCGGATCAGCGATGGTTTCGCTGCTGGTGGCGATAGGATTGTTGATGAATGTAAGTGTACGCAGATTTCTTTTGCAACGCTGACAGGTGATTCGGGATCACAAGGAGAAGATTATGTGGGAAAAAAAGAAACAGGAAGATACAAAAGCCTTTTTAGGGAAGGGCGCCGAGTTTATCGGCAAACTTATTTTTAACGGCAACGTGCGCATTGATGGTGATTTTGAAGGAGAGATTTTCGGACAGGGGTCTGTGGATGTTGGTCAAGGCGCTCTGGTGAAGGCGAATATGGCGGTTGACAGCCTTCATATCGGCGGTGAAGTGCAGGGCAGCATTGAGGTAAAACAAAAAATCAATATTCATTCCACCGGCAAATTATTAGGCGATGTACGGACGCCGGTTTTTATTATGGAAGAAGGTGCATTTTTTGACGGCAGATCGCATATGATTGAGGCGAAGGAACAAAAAAAAATTGATTCAGCCGTGGATTAATATTTCGCATATCCTGATGATACCGACCATCATGGAGAATTTATCAAAAATAGACTGTCGGTCATAAAAAAGCTTGACAACCAAACAATGGTATGATTAGTACTCTGCCGTCCTTGTGGTGTGGTCAGATGCAGTTTAGGTCTTGCCATCAAGTTTGAAGCGCCAGGGTTAGAAAGTTGCTGCAAAAGATTACGTTAAGTTTGATATGTAGGTAAAATTTAATTCACCTTATCTTTCTTTTAGGATGCATGGAAAAAGAAGATAAGTTCTGAGAAAATTAATGAGGTAAGTTGTGGTTACCGTAATTCCGGATCTTACGCTGTTCGTTCAGATGGCTACATTCCTAGCCTTAATTTTTATTCTTAATTATCTTCTTTTCAAGCCCATTTTATCCATCATCGACCGCCGCAAAAAGCAGCTTGCTGAGCTCGAAAATGAAATAAAGCTCTTCAAGGATTCTGTTGATAAAAAAGCCGCCGAATATGATGAAAAGCTGAACAGCGCCAAGACCAAGGGCTCTGAATTGAAAAAAGAAATTATCGGTGAAGGCGCCAAGCAGGCAAAAAGCATTGTGGATGCCGTCCGCAATGAAATTCCCCTGATGGCTCAGGAGTCTCAGAAAAAGATGGATAAGGAAATGCAGGCCGCCCGGGAAATTCTGACTGGTCAGTCCCGTCAGCTTTCGTTGGAAATTGCCGAAAAAGTTCTGGGAAGGAGAATGCAATGAGGTCTTTACGCCGATCAAGTTATTTTTCGCTGATTCTTTCCTGCTTTATCGTTTTGGTTTCCGTTTGTATCGTTTATGCATCAGGTGGTGGCGAGGGTCATGCCGATTCCGCGGCCCAATGGAAAGATTTCGCTTGGAAAAGTTTAAATTCACTTATTATTATTGGTTTTCTGGCTTGGCTTTTGGCGCCAAAACTTAAGGCTTTTTTTGGTGGCAGACGTCAGGAAATCAAAGAGTCTCTGGAGAACACGGCTGTTCAAAAAGCGGATGCCGAGAAGCAATACAGGGAGTATTCCGAAAAGATCGACAAGGCTTCCCTCGAAATTGACGGTATTTTTGAAATGATCAAGGCTCAAGGTGTTGTAGAAAAACAGAAAATTATTGAAGACGCCGAAAAAGTCGCTAAAAAAATGAAAGAAGACGCTCAGGCGCGCCTTGCACAGGAACTGAAAAAAGCATCCGGCCAACTCAGGAGTGAGGCTGTTGCCCTTTCCGTTCAAATGGCAGAAGAAATATTGAAGAAAAACATTACCGCACAGGATCATGAAACCATGGTCAAGGAATATATGGATAAGGTGGTGAACAAACATTGATCAGCAATATTTCAAAACGATACGCTCGCGCATTTTTTGAAATTGCCGGGGAAGAGAAAAAACTGGAGCAATATTATAATGAACTTCGGCAGTTTTCTTCAATTGTTACAGAAAATGAAGATCTGGGAGGCTTTTTAGCTAATCCGATTTTTGAACAGGACGTTAAGAAAAAAGTGTTGGAGCAGATTATTGGTAAACTATCGCTTTCTCCAATGACGATCAATTTTTTAAAGTTGCTGGTTGATAAAAGCAGGATCAGCGTTCTACCCGATATCGAAATTTGCTACCGGCAGATGATGGATGAAACGCTGAAAAAAGTCAGGGTAGTTTTGAAAACGGCGTTTCCGCTTTCCGGTGAAATGCAGAAATATATTACAGAGAATTTGAAAAAAGTGACCGGGCAGGAAGTAGAAGTTACTTTGGAAGATGACAAGGATCTTTTGGGGGGCATAGTCATTGGTGTTGGTGATACGCTTTATGACGGCAGCATCAAAAACCAATTGAATAATATGAGGAATCTCTTAGGGGAGGCAA
>CAYOPU010000082.1:0-9413 GCA_964405915.1 uncultured Smithella sp.
TGGCCCCGTTTCCCAGATGGCATGAAATAATATTAAGGCGTTTGAGCGGGATTTCCAGGTATTCGGCCGCTTTGAACGCAACATATTCGTGGGAATTGCCGTGAAAACCGAATTTTCTGACACCACCTGTGAAAATCTCGTAGGGAAGGCCATAGATCGCGGCTTCGTCAGGGATTGCGCTGTGAAAAGCGGTATCGAAGACGGCCACATGCGGCGCATCAGGCAATGCCTTCTGACAGGCTGCAATGCCGGCCAGCATGGCGGGATGATGCAAGGGCATCAGCGGGATCAGACGTCGGATTTCATCGATAACGTTCTGATCGATGACCACGGGACTCCGATAGAGCGATCCACCGTGCCCGATACGGTGCGCTACGGCGCCGATGTCCGCAAAGCTCTTAATGGGTGAGTGCTCTATTCCGGTAAGAGCTTGTAGAATGAAGCCCAGCGCGGATAGATGATCCGGTGCATTAACGTTCAGACGGCCATCCCTGTCGCCGCAGGTATAAACATGCTCTGCGCCGGTCATGCCGATGCGCGATACGGCGCCGCTTATGAGGGATGCCTCGGTGTTGAGATCGAAAAGCTCGTATTTAATGGAAGAACTGCCGCTGTTGATGACCAGAACTTTCATGATGACTCCTCTGAAATATGTCGATTACTGTTCCTGGTTAACAAAATGGCCCGATTTTCCGTCGGCATCCATTTTAATTTGCAGAACATAAAATGTTTTCTGGTGGATTTCACCTTCTTTATCCAGTGTGATTTCTCCCAAAGGGGTCATGTAAGATCCGCTGCGAATGGCCTTGTTGAGCTCTTGACGCGCCGGATCGATTTCCATTCGGGAAATTTTTTCTCCCGTTGCCTGTTCCACCTTGCGCAGGCCTTCTATGATGACCTGAACGGCTGCAAAAGACTGGGCGGCAAACTGTGATGGCGCTTTTTTCATTCGCTCCCTGTATGTTTTAGTGAAGGATTCGTTTACCGGATTCTTCGCGACCGGGCTGTAGGCCTGGGCTACGATAATGTCGTGGCAGTCCTTGCCGCAAACCGGGAAAAGATTGGGTGAGTTAAAGCCGTTGCCGCCTGCGATGATCCCCTGGTATCCGCTTCGACGGAGTTGCTTGACCAGGGTTCCCCCGTCTACCGCAAATCCTGACACGGTAACAAGATCAACCTGTGCTTTGAGCACTGCCTCAACCTGAGCTGTGAAATCCGTATCCGTCGTCTTAAACTTCTCCATGGCGGCGACATGGAGGTTCAGCGATTTGGCTGTGTTCAGAAAGACTTCTGATTCCGATACATGCAAGGCATTGTCCCGTGCATAAAGGATCGCTATTTTTTTGATTTGCGGATTCATTTTTAAGGCATGCGTCATGGCGGGGGGAATCACCAGTGTATTCGGCGAGGAGACGCGTCCGATATACTCGCCAATCTGTGGTATTCCGGAAACAGTATCCGAAGGAGCAAGAACAGGAACTTTTTTGCGATTGGCGACAGGGCAGGCACTGAAACATTGTTGGGAGAGCGTCGGACCGACGATGGCGACAACCTTATTTTTTTCGATCAGATTCCGAAAGGCGAAGATGGCTCCCGCTTCGTCGGCACCCGTATCCCGGGAAATAATTTTTACGGGAGTTCCATTGATGCCGCCCTGATCGTTACAATATTTTTCCGCAATTTTGGCGCCGATCATCTGTTCTTCGCCATAGATGGCCATATTGCCTGTTATGGCCACGCCGATGCCAATGGGAATTGGAGATGCCACCTTGTCCGCATAGGCCTGAATTGCACAAAAAACAATGAAAAGCGCCGCCAAAATAATTCTTTTCATCCGGACTAGAAATCCTTGAAATCATCATTCCCGAATGGAATGAGCTTTTCCGGTTGTATCTTCTTGACCGGAGCAGAACCTGAAGCCGGCTTCTTTACAACACCCGGCAGTGATCGAACAGAGGTTTTTGGCGCCATCCTGCTGGGTGCAGCGGATGTTTGCATCGGTTCTCGCCGTTTGGGGGTGGCAGGTGATGGAAGTTCCTTCGACAAAATGGCTTGTCCCTGGACGATCACCACCAGCCGCTGGATAATCCCCTTCATTTGCGCCGACTGGGCGTTCATTTCCTCAGCGGCACTGGCTGATTCTTCAGCGGTGGAGGCATTTTGCTGGGTGACCCGGTCGAGTTCGGTCACTGCTTTGTTGATCTGATTAATCCCCTGAGACTGTTCGGCGGATGCGGCGGCGATTTCCTTCACCAGGTCCTCGACCTTTCTGGCAATTTCCACGTTTTCTTGAAAGGCCGTTTGTGTGAGCTCTGTCAAGTCGCTGCTCTCCTTGACGACGGTAATGGTGTTTTCGATGAGTGAAGCGGTATTTTTAGCCGCTTCGGCCGACCGCTGAGCAAGATTGCGAACCTCGTCGGCAACCACGGCAAATCCCGCGCCCGCCTCTCCCGCGCGGGCCGCCTCTACGGCCGCATTCAGGGCCAGAAGGTTGGTCTGAAAGGCGATTTCATCGATGGTCTTGATAATTTTACCTGTTTCCTCGCTTGTTTTTGTAACCTTTTGGATTGCCTGGGCCATATTGTTCATGTGTTTGTTGACTTTGTCTACAATATCACGGGTTTCGGCTGTGAGTATCTTGGCCTGATTGGCGTTTTGGGCATTGCCCGCTGTCATGGCCGACATCTCTTCCAGAGAGGATGACGACTCTTCAATCGCCGCTGCCTGGGATGATGCGCCTTCGGCCAGGTTTTCCGTGGCGTTGGATACGAGGGTTGATGCGGAATTCATTTCAACGGCAGACTCATTCAACTCGTCGGCAATCTGCTGAATTTGAGATATTAATTTTTTCCCTATGATAACGATATTGATAATGAGGATCAGTATTGCAACGGGTGTCGTTATGGCAGACACCCATCCTAAACCTGAGCCACTTGCCCGCCCGGATATAAAGCCAGCCAGGATTGCGGCGCTGACACCCGGCACCATCCACATAAACAGTCTCACGGTTAATGTATTTCCCATAAAATATCTGAGAATAAAGATCATAAATGCTCCGGCGATCAGATAGATGGCTAACTTGATGGCAGATTCAATTAGCAATTCCATGGCTTTTCTCCTGTTCGTGAATAAAGACCAATTCAACGATTAAATTTACTTTACCTGTTTATAATATCCTGAAAGATATTGTGAGTCAATAAAATTCAGGGAAACATAGACTTCATGGTAAAGGGTTGCGGATGTATTATTACCTTAGAATTTCATCCTCCATAGCTGGTTGATAATTGCCACAGTCTCTTTTGCCGCAAGGTCCGGTTTTAGAGCTGTGTCGGCTATTCCGGAAACCACCCGGGTGATGTCGTGATCGATGCCGGCCTTTCCCCAGATGCCCGCGCTGGGAGCGGAAATGTAAGCGGAAAAAGCATGATGCATGGTTCCGGGGCGTTCTCCGATAATATGAATGATGGCTCTGTGTTCCTGCATATCCGGCAATTCTCCAAACAGAGTCTCTCCAATACGGTATCCAACGCGCACCCGGCCTTCTTTCATCACCAGAATCTCAGGGGCGCATTTTAAATTTCTCTTCTGCAAATATTGGTCGAGCGCGGAAAGATAGGGAGCCAGATGCCCCGGATCCATGATGGCATTGGCGTTGAGTCCGTCAGAGACAAGAATCTGCACCTGGAACGGATCTGTTCTTTTTGCCTTGATCGCTTTCAGGGTCTGCAAAGAGGCATCATCCAATTCTTCTCCGGTTTGCGGGTGCAGGATGTAATCGGCCCGATCCTTCGAGCGTGTTGTCAGAGGAACCGCCCCGGGTATCGCCGCAATAAAAGCAGGATCCAGTTCGACCCAGATGCATTTTTTGGAATCGGCATACAGGGTTCGAATTTCACGGTCAAGTGCCGGCGCCATTTTCCACGCCTTCCCGTCAAAGCCTTCGGCCAGATAAACGCCGCGATCACGGACGTCCTTCATCTTTTGTTTTCCCTCCCGGAAGATTTCCGCCCGGGAACGCTTATCCCCTTTGGCGCGCCGGTATTGATACCATACCCAGAGGGGTTGTCCGAAATGGGAGGTGGGTTCGCCCCTGGTGTCGATGACACCCAGCCGCTGGAAGAATTTCCACATGGCATCATTGACCTTGAATCCGAATTTTTCGCGAAGGTGCACGTGGTCCTGGAAAGCGGTTGTCAGATATCCCAGCATGGGATCATTTTTGGTCGGCAGCGCCATGAGATAAGCTGGATTGGCCGGCATGATCTGATCCTGGCACCAGTCCAGGTCGTCCAGCGTAACGTCCATGTGCAGCGTCGAACAGATGTCCAGTCCGATGGTGAGGCCGTGGAGCTTGCCCATGACAATATCTTCAAGACAGCAGCGCACAAGTTGTTCACGGGTGCGAAAGACTTCCGGTCCGATGAACCCGGCCACGTCATTGACATGCACCCACGGGGCGCGGGCGCGGCCGGCTTTTTGCTGAGCTTCGGCAACTTTCATTTTCAGCAGGCGGGCGAAACCGTACTTGCGCGATTCATGGATAACCATATCCGTTCCCTGGCCGCTGCCATTGGTGAAATCCGCTCCCTGGCCGGTTTCAAAATAAAAACCGTATTGCCCGGTTTTCTGCGATGCATAGGCCAGCATCTTTTCGAGGGTCAGATCAAAGGTGGCGTTGGCTTTATCGCTGCCGGCCAGGCTCTGAAACCAGACACCCGTGGTTTGCGGCTGCTGTTTTTCCACGGTGGCCTGAATGTCGATATGGGCCAGAGCGCTATGGGGAATGATGTCTTCCACGTGAAAGGCATGGCGGAGATCGTTGAGCGCCGCTTCCAGGGCGGCAACGGATTCTGGCGCGCTGCTCACCGGATTGACGCCCAGAACAACGTCGCCTACCGCATAAGACCATCCGGAAAAAACCTGCCAGATGACGTCGTCCGGGTGGTCCGTCGGGGAATTCGGCTGGATGCGGGCTCCCATATAACCTTGGGCGCCGATGCGGGTTCCGGCCAGAGGATTAAATATTTTACGTCCGACGGCGACGAGCTCTTCATTGGACATGAGTTTGACCACACATCCGATCACGTCGCTGCACAAACCGTTCAGGATGGGTTGAATTTCGGATTCTCTGGCTGTGAGCAGAAACTTTTTCAGATCGCCCATCGTCATCGCGCTGGTCTTTTTGACCAAATCCGGAGAAAGATTTTCAAGCAGACAGGAATATAAGTTATCTTCAAACAACGGATGTTTCAGAATATCGCCAAGACGAGTATTGGATAAAAGAAGGCGTGCTTTTGAACGTAAGGCTTCGTCGCCCGCAGCGACACCCATAATCTGATCCCCTTCCTTGAAGTCATTGGCCGCCCCGACAAGCTGCTGATAGGTTGTGCGATCAAATTTGCCCGCTGTGCGATCCATAAAGGAAAAAAGATTTTCTTCCTGCCTGGTTGTGAGAATCTGTGCCTGTAAAAGGGGCGGAATCAATCCTGTGCCGGCCAGAGATCCTGCCAGCATCCAACAAAATGTTCTTCTGCTCATGTGTTTGCCGCTCCTTTTGCTTAAATCACTGTTATTCATGGTGGATGCCTCATTTTCGATTACTTTGTCCGTTATTTATCAGATAACTTCTCAGCATGATTTACCGTTCCCATCATACCAATGAGAAGGGAATGAAATCAAGTTGTATTGAATTGATATGAAAATACGTTTATTGACACAAGGTTATTATTCTTATAGCCTGTTTTCAGGAAAACACTTTAAAAACACAGGAAAAAGGAGTCATCATTGCTGATCAATCAGGTCTGGCAGGCACTTCCGGGAACACGCCAGGCGGAAATATATCCCTACATCCGGAAACCCGATCTTCTCTCATCAAATTCCTGCCTTATCCGCACACCGGAACAGATCATTCTGATCGACACTGGCGCGCTTCCCGCGCAGACGGCTGACCTGGGGCGCATTCTTAAAGCATGTCAACAGGAGCGCCCCCGTCCGGTCGTGATTTACCTTACCCATTGTCATATTGATCATTGCCTGCAGGTTGCGAGCCACCGGCAGATTGTGACGAAAGCTGCCGTCTGGATTGCCATTCAGGAGGAAGGGGCCAGTTATTTAATCGATGGGGATCGTCGAAAAACCATTGCCGAGCTGTATGGAACGAATTTTCCGGCCATGCAGCCGGATATTCGTCTGTTGACCAGACAGGACCGCAAGAGAGGAAAGCCCCGCCATATCAATATCGCACCGGGTGTACTGTTGACATTGCGGACAGATACGGTTCCCATGGATCAGGGACATCGGCTTGTCCGACAGACTATCTCGATGGGTGGCGGTGATGAGCTTTCGATTTATCAGGCGCCCGGGCACAGCCCGGACAGCCTTTGTATCCGCGTCGGTGAAATTCTTTTCATCGGTGATTTGCTGGCTGCAGTCAATCCGATGGTTGCCGGTATTTCCGGCTGGCGCAAGGATGATCTCATGGATACCCAAAAGCAGGTTCAATGGCTTCTTGACAACCTGCCGATCCGCCTCTGCTATCCGGGACATGGTGGAATCATCCCGGTGGACAAAACCCGCGAGATCTTGCGGCGACTCCAGCACAAGACAAACCGTCTGGGCGACGTGACGGAAATGAACGAGGAACGCCTTTTTCAGATCACGGAATATGCGCTGGAACTCATCGATGAAGCAGAGGAGGTCTTTTCAGCCATTGCCGGCCGGCTTCTTTATGTGGCTTATCAGCTTGAACAACTGGAGGAGGAAGATGCAGCCTCTCGTTGCCGGCAGGCGATGAACATGGACCAGATGGATGCCTGCCTGCTGGAATTTCGCACTCTCTGCCGCTTGCTGGATGTCGGAAAAATACGCCGGGTGGAATTTGCCCACGGCGCTTTGAGTGTTGTTGAAAAAATAAAATCCCTTTTTGACACCCGTCCGCTTGGTGCCATTCTGCCCCAATCGCTGATTAACAGAGGAAACAGTCTGCTTCTTGATTTTATCGGCATTGCCAACGGGCGTCGCAACCTGGAGGAATATATTCCGGCGGATGTAAACGCGTTAATCGAAGATGTGTTGCTGACATGGCAGGCAACCCCTCATCTGGATGCGTCCGTTCTGGATTATGCGGAAGATTACGACAAGTATCTGGCGGCTCTTGTCCTGCGCCTCGGTCACGAACCTGCGGCCAATCGTCCGGCATTACATTTTACGCCTCTGCAAAGCATTCCTTTTGTCCATATTGCTGCCGGCCGTTTTTTCGATGCGCTGCTGACTTTTCTGGACTGGCTGAAACGGTCTGATCCGTCATTCATTGACATGGCCACGGGCATGGATCAGGGTCATTATCTTATTACGGTGACACCGCAGGGCCGGGACGATTTTTCGCCAACGCCTTACGAGCAGAAAAAAATCAATTCCTTCATTCGCCGGTTTCGTATGTGCGGTCTGATCCTGAAAGTGGAAAAAGACGGCTTCCGGTTGACATTTGCCGGGGATCAGGATCAAAAAGAATAATTTGCTCCCGATGGACGGCGCAGGAAATTTTCTGAAAAATGAGTTGATTTCACTTTAAAAAACACTTAATAACGCGTTCAGGCACGTTCAAAGTTGTTGAACGATGAAACAGTCGATAAGGTTTTTCCGGTAACGTTAATACTGATAACGGGATTTACACATTAAAATTCAAGAGATAAGGAGAATGTTTTATGGAAATCAAAAAGATTTGTGTTTTGGGAGCGGGCTTAATGGGCAGCGGCATTGCGCAGGTTTGCGCTCAGGCGGGTTACGATGTGGCGATGCGCGACATCGAACAGAGATTTGTTGACGGCGGAATGAATACGATCACCAAGAACCTCAGCCGTGATGTTGCCAAGGGAAAACTGGCGCAGGACCAGATGGACGCCATTATGGGGCGAATCAAACCGACGCTGGAGTTGAAGGAAGCCGCCGCCGATGCGGACATCGTTGTCGAAGTGGTGATTGAAGTGATGGATGTCAAGAAAAAAGTCTATGCTGAACTTCAGGCCATTGTTCCCAAACATTGTCTGTTCTTCACGAATACATCAGGACTGAGCATTACGGAAATGGCAGCCGTGACCGACCGACCGGACCGCTTTATCGGCGCGCATTTTTTCAATCCCGTTCCGGTGATGCGTCTGCTGGAGCTGATCCGCGGTCATCAGACCTCCAATGAGACGCTGGAAATCGCCCGCGAGTGGGGCAAAAAGATCGGTAAGGAAGTGATTACGGTGAAAGAAGCCCCGGCGTTTGTCGTCAACAGAATTCTCTGCACGATGCTCAACGAGGCCTGTTTTGTTCTGGATGAAGGTCTGGCTTCGGCTGAGGATATTGACAAGGCGATGATGCTGGGCTGCAACCACCCGATTGGCCCGCTGGCGCTGGCCGACATGGTGGGCAATGACACGCTGCTGCGTGTTGTCGAAGGGTTGCACCGGGAACTGGGCGACAAATACCGGCCCGCGCTCATTTTAAGAAAGCTGGTCCGCGCCGGTAATCTGGGACGTAAATCGGGCAAGGGTTTTTACGATTACAGCAAAAAATAACAGTACCCCGAATGCGGATGGATTATTTTCAGCCGTTATGGCGAATGAAACACTTGTGAAAAGGAGCAGCCGTTATGGATTTTGAATTGACCGAAGAAATGAAAATGCTCAAGGAGATGGCCTATAAGTTTGCCGTATCGGAAATAAAGCCGGTTTCACAGGAATGCGATGAGCATGAAAAATATACACCGGAAATTCGCCAAAAAGCGGCTGACAATGGTCTGGTCGGCGCGTGGATTCCGGAAGCCTACGGCGGGTCCGGCGCCGGAATTTTGGGCAATGCCATCATCACGGAAGAAATATCCAAAGTCGATATGGGCATCAGCCTGAATGTTGTTGCCTCCGGTTTTGGCTGCGAATCCATTCTCAATTACGGCACGGAAGAACAGAAACAAACCTGGCTGCCGCCGATTTGCGACGGGACGAAAGTCTGCGCCGGCGCTTATACCGAACCGAATGCCGGCACGGATGTTTCCGGTTACAAAACCCGTGCGGTCAAAGACGGAAGCGATTATGTGATTAACGGTAATAAGATGTTCATTACCAACGGCACGGTTTGCGATTTCATGGTGGCCCAGTGCATCACCAACCCGGAAGAAAAAAAGCACAACAGCTTCAGCCTGATTATTGTTCCGGCGGACGCCAAAGGCATCACGCGCAATAAAATCCACGGGAAAATGGGCATTCGCGCCAGCGATACGGCGGAAATTGCCTTTGAAGATGTGCGGGTTCCCCAAACCAATCTGGTGGGCAAAGAAGGGCAGGGCTTTCGCCAGCTCATGCACTTTTTCGACATTACCCGCGTGATGGTTTCCGGACAGGCGCTGGGAATTTCGGAAGCCTGCCTGGACA
>CAYOPU010000083.1:0-9019 GCA_964405915.1 uncultured Smithella sp.
ATCTTTTCAGGAGGGGTACGCCCCGCTGTCGGGCCTCATACCTGTTGGTCAGACACGCGTATCTGATTTCCTGACCGCAACTTTGGGGCGTATTACATATGGCGGATGCAATACGTGTACCCCTTGAAAAGCGGTTACTGAATACACCTTCTAATGGGTTTTCGGTATCGGCCTTAGTCTGAATTCAAGGTCAATAAATGTCCTACATATTGTAGGACATTTATTGACGGTCGCCGGTCATTAATCGTGGACGCCGGACGGGGTGTGTTCCGCCCGCAAGCGTTCTGCGATTGTGTCGGCAGTTCTTCCATTTGCCCGGAAAGAAAGGAAAAATGTGATGAAAAGAAAGATTGAAGACGTTACATGCATCAAGTGTCAACGGATCAGCAGCACTGGAATGGGGCTTTCCCGGATAATGTGGGAGGTCGTGCTGCCCAGAATCAATTCGCGCAGGCGGTTGTGGCCATATGCGCCCATGACCATTAATTCGACAGACCCTTCCCGGATGAATTTGAGGATTTCATCTGCTTCTTTGCCTGACGAAATAATGACTTCACAGTCCGCCAGGCCTTTCTGGGCCATGTCCTCGACCTGCGCCGACAAATCTGCCGCTTTGGCCCCATCCGCATTGACGATCACGACGGTCAGCGGCCATTTGGCCTGTTCGGAAATATTCAGCGCCAACGCCAGTGCTTTTCTCGCGGGTGCGCTGCCGTCGTAGGCCATTGCCATGCTTTCGATCTCACGATAGGATTCCGGAACGACCATCACGGGTTTTCCCGAATGACGAATCACAACTTCAGCCACCGAGCCGATCAGGCCGCCTTCCTTCATGTGAAAGTGTTCCCCTTTTTTAGCCATTAAAATCAAATCAGTGTTTCCGGCTTCTTCAATGATGGTCTCGCTGATTTTACCGATATTTTTTTTCGTCAGACAGGAGACGCCGACGGTTTTGCAGCGGGCCTCGAAATCTTTCAAGATGATATCGGCTTTTTCTTCCAGTGATGTTTCGATAACTTCAAAGAAACCGTCACAGGGCGGCATACCGACGGTTGTGGAAATATCCGTCATCATCGGTCCCTGAATGAGAAAGATGTCAATGACGTGCAATCCCGTAAGCGATGCCTCGAGTTTCGGCGCGATATAGACGCCGTAATTGACTGCGGTGGCGCTGTTGGCCGATCCGTCAACCGGCATGAGAATGGTCTTGATCATAATATTTTACTCCTTTTACCCAGGCAGTGATTATTTCTTTTTTTCATCAAAATGGCTCAGGTCATGCAGGAGATTGGCCACATCCTTTTCTTCCCAGACGCGGGATGCATCAGGGTCTTCGCTGTAATCTTCATCCATATGAACGCCGTTTTCATCAAAGGACATAAATTTCCCCGACAGATTACCGTTTTTATACGTTGCCTTTTCTTTGATCTGTCCGTTTTTGAAGTAGGCGATGTAATCGCCGTCCCGTTTATCGTTTTTAAATAATCCCTTTTCCTTGATCTGCCCGCTTTTGTAATAACAGACGTACTCTCCTTCAAACTTTCCGTTTCGAAAATTTTCTTCTTCCCGCGGTTCGCCTGTCTTATAATAGCGCCGGTAGGAACCGTGCGGCTTTCCGTCCTTGTAGTTTTCTTCTTCCCGCACATGTCCGTTTTCAAAATAGGACAGGTAGAGGCCGTTCATTTTATCATTGATGAAATCAACTTTTTCCCGAACCTGCCCGTTGGCATAATAACTGACGGCGGGACCGTTTTTTTTGCCGTGGGTAAAGTGAAGCTGCGCCATGATTTGACCGCTGGGAAAATATGCCGTATAGTCACGTTCCAGCTTTCCTTCCAGCAGATATTTCTTTTCCTTGACGACGCCGTTTGGATAATGGATCTTTTTTTCCCGGGGCATAAATATTTGCTCATTTCCAAAGTTAAGTTATTTGCTTTTGATTTTTAAACAATCCTCCCGCATAATGCAACTAAAAAACAGCCGGATTCCGGCAAATTTTGTTTTACTTTTTGTAAAAAGGCTATTAGGGTTTGACATTCGGACAAGATGTTCCATATAGTAAGTCCAATATTTGTATAAAAGAGCGGACGGGAATGATCGTTTCCAATTTAGATACAACAAGAGTCGCCATTATCGGACCGGGACGCCTGGGCACATCGTTTGCCTATAAGCTGGGACGCGACAATAAGCGTGTCGCCATTTATTACCATAACGCGGATGTCTGCAAGGCCATTAACCGGGACCATCTCAATCCCATTCATTTAACGGAGGATTTGGCCAATCGGGTGGGCGGCATGGATCAGGTGCCGCGTCTGTCGCCGAAAGTTTACGCGACAAATGATCTCGATCATATTGTCGAGAACAACGACTTCATCATTTTAGCCGTCACCATGAACCGTCTGCCGGAATTGCTCAATTATCTCAAACCGATAATTGATAAAAAAGCAGGGGATACCTGCCTGATTTCGCCCATCAAGGGGTTGATCGCCGACGAAAAGTCCAGCGAACTGATGACCCCTTCGCAGCTCATTCATCATCATTTGTACAATCTGGAGCATAAGTGCCAGGTTGCCTGCATCGGTGGACCTTTTTTTGACGTGGATATCGCGCTGGGCAAGCCGGTTTGCCTGACCGTTGCGGGGAACCGGCGCACCGCCAGCATGATCCGGGATGACCTGCTGATGTTCAACCGCAAGGAACTCAATGCCTATTATAATTTTGACAAGATCGGTGTGGAAGCCTGCGGCGCTTTAAAAAATATTGTGGCCAATATCAAGGGGTTGACGGATTCGCTGGATTTGGGCGATTCGATCCCGGGCACGATCTTTGCCCGTTCCGGCGTGGAAATCCGGTCGCTTTCCCGTCTTCTGGGGGGAGGATTTCAAGCGTTTCATTCGCAGGCCGGTGTTGGCGATATGTATGTGACCATTTCCTCCCTGGCCAGCAAGAACTATCGCTACGGCAAATTTTTCTATGAGCTCTATACCGGCAATCCGATTGAAACCAATCTGAAGGTGCTGGGCAAAATCGACGGCACACCGGAAGGTCCCAATACGATTCGCAATGTCTATAAATATCTTGAAAAGAAAAACATGTACAGTCCGCTCTTTTCCTGCGCCTATAATATCTTTAACAAAGGCGGTAATAAAGACGCCATTCGAGACATGATTATTCATGCCTGCCAGTTCGACAAAAGAAAAAATGAATACATCGGCCCTTTTTCCAGATTGATGTATCGCATTATTCCAGATTACTGGTACCGGCGGGATAAAGAAATCTTTGATTGAGGGTGCAAAAATGTGGAAGCAAAAAATTGCAGCACCCGATGACGTCTTATCAAAAATTGATCCGGGCATGAGTATTTTTCTGGGGACGGGGATGGCTGAACCGCGGACGCTGGTCAGGCACCTGATGGAATCCGAGCAATACAACCTGCAGGATTTGGAACTGATCCAGCTGGTCAGCCTGGGCGATGCCGTGGCCATTGATGAGCGTTACGCCCGAAAATTCCGTTTAAAGACATTTTTTTCCGGGTGGCTTGCCTCCGAAGCCATCAGTCAGGGACGGGTTGACCTCATTCCCAGCCGCTTTTCGCGCGTTGCCTGGCTTTTTAAAACCGGCGCCATCAATATTGACGTGGCCTTCATTCAGGTGACCCCTCCCGATGAAAATGGTTATGCTTATCTGGTGGGTGCGTCTGTGGAGCGGCAGGCCATGGAAATGGCTAAAATCGTCGTCGGCGAGATCAGCACCCAGATCCCCCGAACTATGGGCGACACCATGGTGAACATGGATGATTTTCACTATCTGGTCGAGGCGACCGAGCCGCCCTATTATGTGGGGCGATGGCCGCTGCAGGATGTTTATCTAAAAATCGCCGCGAATGTTGCTTCGGTCATTCCGGACGGCAGCTGTATTTCCTACGGCATCGGGCCGCTTTATGAAGCGCTGGCCAAAGCGCTGGCGACAAAAAAAAATCTGGGCGTGCATTCGCCTTTCTTTACCGATGCCCTGATGGATCTCATTAAAAGCGGCGCTGTGACCAACCGTTATAAAAGTGTTTTTCGCGGCAAAACCTGCGCCTCCTATGTGATCGGAACCAAAGAGTTGATGGCGTGGCTGGATTTAAACGCACTGGTGGAATTTCAACCGCAGGATATCGTGATGGATCCCCGCACCATAGGACTGAACGACAACATGGTGGCCATCTTCCCTGCGCGGAAAGTGGATCTGACCGGCGACATCGCGCTGCACTCCGGCAAGGGAAATGTCACCGCCGGTCCCGGCAACGTTCAGGAACTTTTCTGGGGGGCCACGCTTTCCAAAAACGGCCGGAATATTTTTGCCCTGCCCAGCCGCAACCGCAATGGAAAACCCAACATTCTGCTTTCTCTGGACAAGTATCCCTTTCAGTTTACCAATCGTGAATCCATGGATGTTGTGGTGACGGAATACGGTGTGGCTTATCTGATGGGCAGGACGCTTCGTGAACGGGTGCAGGCGCTCATTGAGATCGCACATCCCGACGACCGCGCCGATCTGGTCAGGCAGGCCAAGGCAGAAAAGATGATTTACGCCGATCAAATCTATTTTGCCGACTCCGGCCATCTCTATCCGGAGAAAATCGCCTGCTCCCACAAATTTAAAGAGAATCTGACGGTCCGTTTCCGGGCGATTAAACCGTCCGATGAAGAAGAAATGCGTCGTCTGTTTTACCGGTTTTCCGATCAGGCGGTCTATTACCGCTACTTCAGCCCGATTAAGACCATGCCCCATAAAAAGATGCAGGAATATGTTAATGTGGATTACCGCTACAGCATGTCGATTGTGGCCATTATCGACGAGTCCGGTGTGGAAAAAATTATCGGAGAGGCGCGCTATGTCAAATCTCAGAATGATCCCTTTGCTGATACCGCGTTTATTGTGGATGAACAATATCAGAGCAGGGGCATTTCAACCTATCTTCTCAATCTCCTGATACGGTCGGCCCGGGAAGAAGGCATTGCCGGATTTAGGGCCGATCTTCTGGAAAACAACCGGGCCATGTTGAAAGTTTACGAAAAAGCGTCTTACCCGGTGCAGACGGTTTTGTCCGGCGGCGTGTACAAGCTTACGATTCCCTTCAATACGCCATAGCGTCATTCCGAACGACGAAGCGTCGCCATCTTTCCTTATCATTGACATCAATATATCATCGGTGTACTCTTGCTTTGTATGGGTAAGACCATGTCGGCCTGTCGAATTTCGCTCAGGGAACGGGTGCAAAAGCAAAATCCCGATAGCACAGTGATACCCCGTACAAAACCGGCAGGAGAAAAGACGCGTGAACAAGACAGATGAATAACCGGGTCAAGGCCTGGCAGGAAATAGAGCAAGGAGGAAAAAACAATGGCAGTAAGAGAAAAAATCGTGGCGCTTGCGCAAAAGGTCGCAATGTCCAGAAAACCTTTCACAGAACAGGACCCGGAATACTATGCACTGGAATGCGTGGTGACGGATGAACAGGCAGATTTGGCGCTGCAAATGGATATTCGTGTTCCGATCTCACCGGAGAAGCTTTCTCAAAAGAGCGGAAAATCCATTGAGGAAACAACGCGAATTCTGGAAGAGTTGGGGGTCATCGGCGTTGTGGAAGCTACCCGGGAGCATGGCGAGTTGGAATATACGCTCCCCATCTTTGTGCCGGGCATCATGGAATTCATGGTGATGAATGTCAAGCAGGTGGAGAAATTCCCGCAGATCGCCCGTGCGTTCGAGCGATTGTCGCTGCAGCCCCTCAAGGGAGTCACCCCAATGATTCCCGTAGGCGGCGGGGGCTTAGGCATGCATGTCATCCCCATTGAACAAGCCATTCCCGCGGAGACCAAGACAGCTTCCTATGAACAGATCTCTCATTGGCTGAAGAAGTATGACCAGATCGCCGTCGGCAGCTGCTCCTGCCGTGTGACACGCCGCCTGATGGGTGAGGGATGCGGCCATCTGGAAAAAGACATGTGCATCGCGCTGGGCGATATGGCCGAATTTTCCGTGAAGACCGGCCGGGCGCGCAGCATCACCTACGACGAGTGTCTCGAGATCCTCAAGAAGGCGGAGGACAACGGCCTGGTGCACCAGATCACCAACGTTGACGGCCCGGACAAGATCTTCGGCATCTGTAATTGCTGCCGCTGCTCCTGCTTCGGCCTGCGCACGTCGCAGTACTTCAACACGCCCAACAGTTCCCGCTCCAACTTCGTGGCGAAGATCGACGCCGAAAAATGCGTCGCCTGCGGGCAGTGCGTGGAATACTGCCCCGCCAACGCAGTCAAGCTGGGTCAGAAGATCGCCTCAAAAACCCCCATCGTACAGCCGGAAACCATCCTGCCCGACGACCACGAATGGGGCAGAGAAATGTGGAATCCCAATTTCCGCGACAGCAAGGTCAACATCGTTCCCACCGGCACCGCTCCCTGCAAGGTCAACTGCCCCGCGCATATTGCCGTTCAGGGCTATGTCAAACTGGCCGCCCTCGGCAAGTACAAGGAAGCGCTGGAGCTCATCCGCAAGGAGAACCCGCTGCCGGCGGTCTGCGGGCGCATCTGCAACCGTCGCTGCGAGTTCGAGTGCACCCGGGGCGACATCGACCAGCCCATCGCTGTGGATGAGATCAAAAAGTTCATCGCCGATCAGGAGCTTGATCCTGCGACGCGTTTCATCCCGGAGAAGATGCACGATTACGGCAAGAAGATGGCTATCATCGGCTCTGGTCCCGCGGGCCTTTCCTGCGCCTACTATCTGGCGATAGACGGCTATGATGTCACGGTATTCGAAAAAGAAAGCCATCTCGGCGGCATGCTCACGCTGGGCATCCCCGCTTTCCGGCTGGAAAAGAACGTCATCGAAGCGGAGATCGACATCCTCAAAGAGATGGGCGTGAAATTTAAGGCAGGCGTTGATGTCGGCAGACACGTCACCATTCCGGAGCTCCGTGCGGAGGGATTTGAAGCCTTCTATGTCGCCATCGGCGCACAGGGAGGCCGGACGCTCGGTATTGAAAATGAGGATGCAAAAGGGGTTATCTCCGGTGTCGATTTCCTTCGGAAGATCAACCAGGGCGAGTCCACCGATATCAGTGGCAGGGTTGTAGTTATCGGCGGCGGCAATGTCGCGGTCGACGTGGCGCGGGCGGCTGTCCGCACCGATGCCGCCTCTGTGGCCATGTATTGTCTTGAATCTGCCAAGGAGATGCCGGCCTCCGTCGATGAGATTGAAGAGGCGACCGAAGAAGGCATCACCATCCACAACAGCTGGGGCCCGAAGCGCATCATCGCCGAGGGAGGCACGGTCAAGGGCGTGGAATTCAAGAAATGCACAGCCGTGTTCGACGAGAATGGCCGGTTTGCTCCGATGTATGACGAGGAAACAACCATCACCGTCGAGGCGGATCGTGTTCTCGTTTCTATCGGCCAGTCCATTCTCTGGGGCAATCTGCTGGTGGGCTTAAGTGTTGATCTCAACGGCAACGGCACTGCTAAGGCTGACGAGCTGACGTACCAGACGGGCGAAGCGGACGTGTTCGTGGGCGGCGACGCCTGCACCGGGCCGAAGTTCGCCATCGACGCGATTGCCGCCGGCAAACAGGCGGCGATTTCGCTGCACCGCAAGGTATGGCCGGGCCAGAGCCTGACCATCGGCCGCGACCGTCGCGTTTACAAGATGCTCGACAAGGGCGACGTCGTGGTGGACGATTACGACCACACACCGCGCCAGAAGCCGAACCGTATTCCGGGGGACGCCAAGGCGAGTTTCCGCGACCAGAGAAGTACCTTCACGGAGGAGCAGATGAAGAAGGAAACCGAGCGTTGCCTTGGTTGTGGCGTCAGCATTGTGGACCAGAATGTGTGTCTGGGTTGCGGCGTCTGCACCACGAAATGCAAGTTCGAAGCGATCACGCTGGAAAAGAAGTTTGACGGCAAGATGGTGCCTCTGGAAAAAGCACCGGAGACCATCATGTTATATGCGGCGGAACGCCAAAAGAAGATTGCCGAGCGCCTCAAGAGAGAGCAGTCGGAAAATCAATAAAACCAATACCAAGTTGCTGCCAAAAGTTAACGGTAGTAAGGGTCTCGCGTGACCTTCAGGTTATTAGACCCGTTGAACACACGAACCTAAAGGTTCGGACTACATTTATTCGTTATCCTTTGAATGAAACTTGGTATAAATAAAGCGCGGAGCCGACAGCAACCGGCTCCGCGCTTATATGTGAAGTGATGCTATTGTGAGGATGTTGTCAATCAACTGTTTCAGCCCTGCGAGCTTTCGGGCGTTTTTGCTGTCAGTATCCGGCGCACTCTTTCCAGTTCCTGCTGATTGTCCACTTCCACAGAATCATGGGGCGTGATGACTGCCTTGATTTGATAGCCGTACTCCAGCGCGCGCAGCTGTTCCAGCGCTTCGAGCTTTTCCAGTTTTCCCTCAGGCAGTTTGGTGAAGATGTCGAGAAAATCACGGCGGTAGGCATAAATGCCGTGATGTTTGTAATAATCGGCTTTCAGAGATTTGTCGCGCACATAGGGAATCGTCGCCCGCGAAAAATAAAGGGCGAAATTCCGGTGATCGAGAACAACCTTGACGGCGTGCGGATGGGTGATTTCTTCTTCGAGAATAATTTTATAAATCAGCGTGGACATATTGATGGATGAGTCATTCAGCAGCGGCCCGATGACTTCGTCCACCTGTGATGGTTCAAAAATCGGCTGATCACCCTGAATGTTGACGACAATCGCGTCCGGAGAAAGATTGAGCGCTTTGACCGCTTCGGCAATCCGGTCTGTGCCGGAACGATGCGTCGTCGCCGTCATCACGGCATTGCCGCCAAAGTTTTTTACCGCGTCGAATATCCGCCGGTCGTCGGTGGCCACCGCCACATAAGGTACGGCACCGGCTTTGGCCACGCGCTCATAGACATGCTGAATCATCGGTTTCCCGCACAGGTCGGCCAGCGGTTTCCCCGGAAACCTGCTGGATTCGTAGCGCGAAG
>CAYOPU010000084.1:0-9008 GCA_964405915.1 uncultured Smithella sp.
GGCAGGCCACGCCCTGAACCTTGGGATCATCAAAGCCGTCCACCACGATCTTGTCGTTAGGACCCAGCCATCGAAACTGTGTGCTGACCGAGCCGGTTTTTCCGCGTTCGGGTCGGCTGAAGATCCACCATCCGAGAAGCGCGATGAATACCAGGATGAGCGCAAAGAAAATCATCAAGAACTTTTTCATGACGTGTCACCTTTTATGTGAAATTCTGATTTACATCGTATTACAGTCACAAAATGGTTATATGTCAAGAACAAACACAACAGCGACTTTGTCCGTGACAGGGAACAGTTTCAAAATTATCAGAATTTCAGATCGAACCCTTTTCCGCTCACAATTTCAGGCGCAACTTCCGGCACCATATGTCGGGGAATGACAAAATGCGCGCCGTCGGCGTCGACGATATCTTTGTGCACATCAATGCCGGGCATGCGTTGAATCAGTTCAAGGCCTTCCCGCGTCAGTTTAAAAACGCCGACTGTTGTAACGTAAAATACGCGTTTGTCTGCCTGAAGAGCTTCTTTTGCGTTAAAAGTTATCTGATCCACTTTATCGACAAATTTACGTTTGCCTGGTTTTTTGATCCTGACCCGGCCGCCTTTCAAATGATATCTGGCGTTGACCATCCAATCTCCCACGAAAATAATCGTCTTTGAATATTCAACAATGTCGGTAAACCCGCCCGGTCCGACAAAATCGATCATTCTGGATCCGCGATGGGACGCATTGACATTTCCTTCCGAATCCACCTGAAGAAATCCCAGGATGCTGGTTTCCAGTTTTTCCTCATAGAGATGAAACATTTCCGCCGTGCTCAGGAGGCGTTGCGGGCTGATGGCCGCGCCGAAATAGATGCCCGAGGCAGGCAGACCGCCGTAGGCTCCGCCTTCGGCGGTAAAAATGATGTCTTGATATAACCCGAATTCGTAAAGCATGCGCGCAACTTCTTCGCCGATGCCGATGCCGATGTTCACCGTTGAACCGGGTCTGGTATTTTTGACGAAAATATCCGCGCACAGGCGCGCGATGATATCCGCCACCTTGCCGCGATAGGGTGTAATTTCCATGAAGGCATTGATGGCCTTCACGAGCTTGACTGCCTCGTGATCAACTCCTGTTGAACAGGCTGAAAAATACGGCAGATATTCCGCCTGAAGCACCCCGCCCACCTGTTCATTGCGCGGATTGATGACGATGGCATCCACTTTATCCGCGGGAATGGCGATTTGGGAACCGTCTCCGGGGATGATTCTGGCTACGGATACGATGACCTTGCCGCCGTTGGCGCGCGCGGCGGTTGCCGCATCCTGATAGTCCAACACCAACGCAGCATCCGTAAAGTAGATATTGCCCTCACGATCGGCATATGGCGCCAGAAACAGCGCCACGTCAATTGGAGGAATATGATATTCCAGCTTCTCGTTTCCGGCTCTGATGAAATTTCCACGCGCTCCGGCAGACACGGCTGAACCGTTGCCCACAGCGGGATCAAGAAAAGTGCCCAGTCCGATATGTGTTTCAACGGCATGGATTCCCTTTGCCTGAGCTTCAATTAAAAACGCCAGGGTTCCCTGCGACATGGTGTGAAGTTCAAGTTTGCCTTTGTCGGCCAGCCGCAGGAGTGCTTTGGCGGTCTCTCCATGTCCGACGATATAACGGGTAACGATTTCCGGCGCATCAAGCTCCTCAATCGTACCAGGCACCATGCCGCGTCCACCCTGCGGACAGGCGCCGATTACGGTGAGATGGCGAGGATGACCGGTCTTCTCAAACGCGTCACGCAACGTCCAGTAAAAAATAGATGCACGGCCGATTGATGCGAACCCGCCGATCGTGATGGTCGCCCCATCGGGAATGATTTCGGCAGCTCGGCGGGCGCTGATAAACATAGGCCCGAGACCGGGCGGTAAATAATCCAGATCGCGCTTTGTCCAGGTCATGCGAAAATGCAAAAGCTTCATGATGGTCGTGGACATTTTAAACAGATTGACCCCTTTGAGCGCTTTGATCCCTCTGATAAAATCCATCGATCCTCCGGTTTTTTCGAACAGCCACTCGCAGGGTTGAATTGTCAACACAGATGACGTTTCAATTTTGTGATTGGCACAAAATCAGCTGATAATCTCGGAACAGGTTTTGACATCCATGCCGGGCTCCAGCAGAGGGAAAAGACTTTCCATGTTTTTCATCAAATTGGCGGAATGCAGTTTCAGCGCATCCTTATCGCTGTATTTTTCATAAAAAATAATCGTCTTTTCATCGCCGCGCACGGTGTGCGGAATATATTCCAGACAACCCGGTTCCCCGGCTTTAATTTTGAGAACGATTTCTTTCAGGATGCTAATGGCCTCTTCCATCTTCCCTTCTTTGACTTTCAATGTTGCAATTAATTTAATCATCATGCGGTCTCCTCATTAATATTCTGATGGCCGTACATTTATCTTACGGGCACTTCTTATGAATTGCTCAGGAACGCGGCAACTTCGTCGATATCCGGCAGCTCCGATAGGGGATAGACCTTCACAAAACAAACCTCTCCCTTTTCATCGATGATGACGTTAGCCCTTTCTGAAATACCATCCTTTTCTCTGAAAAGCCCAAGGCTTTTGGCCACATGGCCGTGAGGCCAGAAATCTGCCAGAAGCTTTGTGTGTTTTATTCTTATCGCCTTCGCCCACGCCGTCTTGCAGGGAACGCTGTCCACACTCAAGCCAACGGCGATGGTGTTGAGCGTATCAAATATTTTTTTGTTCTTCTCCAGCGACTGCATCTGTCTCGTGCAGACGGGCGTCCAGGCAAGAGGATGAAAGGACAATAAAACACGGCGGCCTTTCCTATCGGAAAGCGCAAATTCATCTCCAAACTGATCCGGTAAAATGAAATTTCTCACGGCCTTGCCCAACCGCAGTATCGTTTTTTCAGCCATCCATCACCTCTCTTGTTCATTGCCAATTATTCTCTTTACTGTCAGTGCATTGTTGCACAGGGTAACCAAAATCGAAAAGGAAATGCAATCATTATTTGTTACCGAATATCCGATAGCATCAGATAGCGCACGATCGGGAAAAACAAGCATACAGGAAAACAAGACATTTTTGGCAAGTTAGTCTGAACGGGAGAAGCCGTCTGGGGATACCGGGAAACGGGAAAATCATGTTGTAAAATAAACACTGTTGGACTATGAATCTCTCATAATATTTCTCACGAGGTCCATCGTTGGCAAAATCAAAAATATCCGCCTCCGCTCCCCTGAGCCGTGAAGCCCGCCCGCGCTTTCTGGATCGTTTGTTTCCCGTTCTCGCCGTGCTGCGCGATTACAAACGCGCCTGGCTGGTAAACGACATTGCCGCCGGACTGGTCCTGACGGCGGTGCTTGTGCCGGTCGGCATGGGTTATGCCTCCGCCTCCGGCTTGCCTGCCATTTACGGCCTGTATGCCACCATCGTTCCGCTGATTGCCTATGCCGTCTTCGGCCCAAGCCGTATTCTGGTCCTGGGGCCGGATTCGGCGCTGGCCGGACTGATTGCCGCCACGATTCTGCCGTTGGCCGCGGGCAATGCGGATAAGGCGGTGGCTCTGGCCTCCATGCTGGCTGTTCTGACGGGTGTATTGTGTGTTCTGGCGGGGCTGGCCCGATTCGGTTTTATTACCGACCTGCTTTCCAAGCCCATTCGCCAGGGTTATCTGAACGGAATCGCACTGACCGTGTTGATTGGGCAACTGCCGAAAGTTTTCGGTTTTTCCGTTAGCGGCAATAATTTTTTAGAGGAAACAAACGGTCTCATCCAAGGTATCTGGAACGGGCAGATCAACTGGACGGCTTGCACCATCGGTTTGTCCTGCCTGATGGTGATTCTCGGGTTCAGACGCTGGTCTCCCAGGATTCCGGGCATATTGATTGCCGTGGCCGGTGCAACCATCATGGTTTCTTTGCTGGATTTGTCCATCAGGGCGGGCATCGCCGTGATCGGGCCGTTGCCTCAGGGCTTGCCTCAATTTCAGATTCCAGTTGTTTCCTGGACGGAATTCTGCGACCTGTGCGCCGCGGCGGTTGCGATCGCGCTGGTGTCTTTTGCCGATATGAGTGCAGTGTCGCGCACTTTTGCTCTGCGCGCCGGTATGAAAGTTGACAGCAATAAAGAAATCATTGCGCTGGGCGCAGCGAATATGGCTGCGGGCTTTTTTCAAGGTTTTCCCGTCACCAGCAGCGCGTCGCGCACGCCGGTGGCCGAATCAGCCGGGGCAGAAACGCAAATCACCGGCGTGGTCGGCGCAGTCTGTATTGCGCTTTTATTGATATTTGCGCCCAGGCTGCTGATGAATCTGCCTCTGGCGGTGCTCGGCGCTATCGTCATTGCCGCCTGTATCAGTCTGGTTGAAATTCACGGCGTCCTGCGCCTCTATCAACTGCGGCGCGATGAGTTTGTCTTATCGCTGGTTTGTTTTCTCGGTGTGGTCTTGCTGGGTGTTATTCAAGGCATCTTTATTGCCGTCGGTCTGGCCTTGCTTGCCTTTATCTGGCGTGCGTGGCAGCCTTATGACGCCGTGCTGGGCCATGTGGAGGGTTTGAAAAGTTACCACGATATTTCCCGCCATCCCGAGGCAAAACGCATTCCGGGTCTGGTGCTTTTCCGCTGGGATGCGCCGCTGTTCTTCGCCAACGCCGAAATATTTCGCGATAACGTGCTGCGCGCGGTGGCGGATGCTCCGATGCCGACCCGATGGGTTGTCGTTGCTGCTGAGCCGATTACCGACGTGGATATCACGGCTGCCGATGTGCTGGCCGAACTCGATGAGACACTGCATCAGGCCGGCATGGATTTATTTTTTGCGGAAATGAAAGGCCCCGTAAAAGACCGCCTGAAGCGTTATGGTCTGTTTAGCAGGCTGGGCATCGAAAATTTCTTTCCCACGATCGAACAGGCCGTTGCCTGTTATATGGCCAAATATAAAGTCGGATGGTTGGATTCAAATAACGTTAAAGGACCATGACAGACGGTTCAAATCGAACTGTCATCCTGCGCAGACCTGCGATCTGGCATTGAGGTCATGGACGGCCCCTGTAAACCGGCGATCACAAATTTATTTCAATTCTGCTGAAAACAAAAAAAGGTTGCAATGCTGAACACGGCAACCCTTGTCATTCGCCCGCGTCAACTTGAACAGCATCAAAAAATCCTCATCATTTATTTGAATCGACGACGAAGATATCCATTAGATTGCCTCATCATGCAAGACGACTGTTGCATAATGCAATAGCAATGCAATAATCAATCAAGTTTGAGCGAGCCTTTTTTTAATTTGCGGTGGATGGTGGACGGATTGATGCCCAGTAATTTTGCGGCACCAACAATGCTGCCCGTCATTTTATACGCCTGCCTGATCCATTGCTCCTCAAACTGTTCCATCGCCTTGGGCAGGGAAGGGGGCAGCACGGGCATAGCGGGTTCAGGCGCCGGAAGAGACCGGTCGCTGCTGTCTTGACGGGGGTTGATATTCAGGATGAGTTCCAGATCTTCCTCGCTCAACTCCTGTGACGCATACATGATAGCCATCCGCTCAATAACATTTTTCAGCTCCCGCACGTTGCCCGGCCATTCATATGTATAGAGCCGATTCATCAGCTTCGTCGGAAGTTTGATGTCCGTTTTGTATTTTGTGTTGAAGATCTGAACGAAATGCAGGATCAATGGCGGGATATCCTCCTGCCTTTCACGCAGGGGTGGTATGAAAACCGGGATCACCGCGAGCCGGTAAAAGAGATCCTGTCGGAAATGTTTGCTGTTCATGAGTTGGTCCATGGTGAGATTGGTAGCGCAAAGGATTCGAACATCCACTGCCTGCGTCTTGTTGCTGCCGATCTTCTTGAAATTTCCCTCCTGAAGGAATCGCAATATTTTACTTTGCATTTTCAAGGGCAATTCGCCGATTTCATCCAGAAAGAGCGTTCCTTCATGCGCCTCTTCCAGGAGGCCCTTCTTGCCACTCCTTTTTGCACCGGTAAATGAACCTTCTTCATATCCGAATAATTCGGCTTCCAGAAGTTCATCGGGTATGGAGGCGCAGTTGATGGCGACAAACGGTTTGGCGCTGCGGGTGCTGAGCTGATGGATTAAAGCGGCCATGATTTCTTTGCCGACGCCTGTTTCTCCCCAGATTAAAACGGGGGAAGAAGTGGCGGCCGCTTTCCATCCCAGGCGGATGACCTGCTGCATGACGGAACTGCTATAAATAATCTCCACCTGGCCTCCATCCCCTGCCATCTTTAAGTTTCTGCCCTCATACTGGGATATGATCGTTTCAGAAATTTTGAGCTTTTTTTCCAGAGTCACGAGTTTTGTCATGTCCCGGCCGGTTCCGACGGTCAAAACGAGTTCACCCCGTTCGTCGAATACCGGGATATAAGTCCATGTAGCCGTCTGTCCGGTTTCGTAGGTCAGATTCATGTCAATTTTTTTCTTGACTTCCAGCGACTTGAGGGCCGCAGATTCTCTCAGTATTCCGCTGGCCACGATGTCCTTAAGATTCATCCCGACGAGCGACCGGCCCATCAGGTCGGTCAGTCTGCTGAAGGTCTCGTTGTATTTGAGGATGTTAGCGTCACGATCAACAATCAAAATAGCCTCGTCAATACAATTCAGCAGGACATCGATATCTTTCGTCAGGTATTTTTGAATCAGGTCCACTTTCGCTCCTCCATAGCTTTCCTATAAGCAGTTCTCTTGCATGATGCAACATCTTTTAACGTGAAAAATGAGTAATGTATTAATAATCTAATTATTTCTTTGGTTTATGTGTTGGCATTAAATCTGCATTCTACAGCGATAGAAAACTTGAATATTTATACTGAAGGGAGAAAATTATGTCCAATCAAAAGCCATGGCTGAAGTTTTACAAAAATGTACCGGAAACAATTGACTACCCCCGTGTAACGATGTACGAAGCCCTGATGCAGACGGTCGAAAAATACCCGGACCGCATCGCTTATGATTTTTTTGATTACACCTCAACCTATCGCCAGTTTGCCAAGGACATCGACATTTGCGCCAACGCGCTGGCTTCACTCGGCCTGAAAAAGGGTGACCGGATCACGATTTCCATGCCGACCTCTCCGCAGGGCATCATCTGCTTTTACGCCGCCAATAAGCTTGGCGTGGTCGCCAGTATGATCCACCCACTCTCCACGCCCGCCGAAATCGCTTATTACCTGAATATCAGCAAAAGCCGTGTCGCCTTGACGCTGGATATGTTTCATGACAGCTTCAAAAACCTTCCGGAAAAAACACCGCTGGAGCTGCTCATTCTGACGGAAATCTTTGACCAACTCACGCAGGGGCAGCCCATGGCTGAAAAAACTGTGCCAACCGCAGGACCGGCCGTCAAATGGTGGAAGGACCTTATGACCGCCGCGCACCCGCAGGTTCCGAAAGCGGTCATGAACACGGATGAAATGGCCGTTATCCTTTACAGCGGCGGGACCACGGGCTTTCCGAAAGGCATTATGCTCTCCAACTTCAATTTTATCAGCGAAGGCCTGATGGTTGCCAACTGGGGCGGCGAATTGATGGCGGAGGGTGCTTCCATTCTGGCCATCATGCCCATTTTCCACGGATTCGGCCTTGGCGTTTGTTGCAATGCCGCTTTCATGGGCGGCGGCAAGAGCATTCTCGTTCCCCAGTTTTCGCCGGAAATCGTAGCCGACCTTATCCGAAAGAAACGCCCCACGGTCGTCGTCGGGGTGCCGACACTTTACGATGCCCTCTCCAAAAATGAAGTATTCCAGACCACGGATCTGAGCTGTTTGAAAAACACCTCCTCCGGCGCCGACTCCCTGCCGCTGACCGTCAAGGAAAGGTTTGAGGATCTGGTCAAAAGGCAAAATGGAAACGTCCAGCTGGTTGAAGGATACGGATTGACGGAGTCTGTCACCGCGATCATGTCCACACCGATTGACGGCTACCGGGAAAACAGTGTGGGTGTCCCTTTTTCCGATATGCTGGCAAAGATTGTCGGCATCGGCACAATGGATGAAGTGCCGGTTGGTCAGGAAGGAGAACTTTGCGTAAGCGGACCGGCCGTGATGCTGGGCTATCTGGAGCAGCCGGAAGAGACCGCCAGTGTTCTCAAAACACATGCTGACGGCAAGGTCTGGCTCCACACGGGGGACATTTTCACCCAGGATGCAGATGGTTATTTCTATTATAAACTGCGTCTCAAACGCATGATCAAGTCCTCGGGCATGAATGTTTATCCGGTTCAGGTGGAAGCCTGCCTGGACAAACATCCGGACGTGGCGGCCGTCTGTGTGATCGGCGTGCCGGATGAAGCCCAGGTGGAAAAGGTTAAAGCCTTCGTTGTCCTGAAGGACGCGACCAAGGCCTCTCCCGAAAAGGAAAAAGAACTGATTAACTATTCACGCGAACATCTGATCAAATGGTCCTGCCCCCGGGAAGTGGAATTTACGGACAAACTGCCGCTGACGAAAGTCGGCAAGATTGCCTACACCGAACTGGAAAAGCAGGAAATTGAAAAACTCCATAGAGCAGGAAAATATACGGGAGGAAGATAATGATCCATCTGGAAGAATATCGGCGGGCCGTCTCGGATCCTTCCGACTATATCCGGCAACTGAAAAAGGCGTCGGGGAAGACAATCATCGGCTACACCTGCTCCTACACACCCGAAGAAGTCATTATGGCCGCGGGCGCCCATCCTTTGAGACTGTTCGGAACAAAAGAGCACATCAGCCTGGCCGATGCCCACCTGCAGTCCTATTGCTGCTCGGTTGTCAGGGGAATTCTGGAAGAAGGTCTGTCCGGTCGGGTTGATTATCTGGACGGCATGGTTTTTCCGCATACCTGCGACTCGATGCAACGGCTGTCTGACATCTGGCGGATGAACATCCCCTTCGGGTTTCATCTGGATATCACTCTGCCTGTCAAGCTTGATACGGCAAGCGCCAAAGACTATATGATGAACGTGTTGAAAAAATTCCGGGATG
>CAYOPU010000085.1:0-8993 GCA_964405915.1 uncultured Smithella sp.
TTCCCCGTCTCCGACAATGCCCGTGATGTGGTGCGCGTATTTCAACAATATCTATACGACTATGAAGTGTGCGCCATTTTCAATGCCCCGGTAAAAGCCGTGACTCTTGATGAAAATTCTCGATTCACCGTGCAAACCACCTGCGGTCATTATCCCGCCCCGGCCGTCATTATCGCCACCGGCGGCGCTTCCTGGCCGGGCACCGGTTCGACCGGCGACGGTTATCCAATCAGCGCGGCGTTAGGACATACCATCGTGACGCCCCAACCGGCGCTGATTCCCCTGATTGTCCGCGAGCAAAAGTTTGCCCAATCCATGCAGGGCGTATCTTTACACAATGTTCGCGTCACCGCATTTCAGGGGAAAGCCGCAACTGCTGATTCAGCGCTTATTCCCTCCTCCGACTATGGTCGCGGAGAAAAGAAAATCCCCCGGCCGCCGCTCATTGAAAGCCGGTTCGGTGAAATGCTTTTTACGCATTTCGGCCTGGGCGGACCGGTCATTCTGCTCATGAGTCTGGCGGTGGTCAAAGCTTTGGAAAACGGAGCTGTATCGATCCTCATTGATTTAAAACCCGCCTTGACGAAAGATCAATTACGAAAACGGCTGCAATTGGATTTAAACCGTTTCAGCAAAAAAATGATTGCCGGCATTCTGAAGGAATACCTGCCGGCAAAAATGATTGATCCTTTTATCGTTCTAACCGGCATCGACAACGTCAAAAAGGCGCATCAGATCGGCGCCCCGGAGCGGGACAAAATTATCGATTTACTCAAAGCGCTGCGTTTCGATGTCCAAGCCCCGCTGCCGCTGGCTAAGGCCATCGTAACGGCGGGCGGCGTCGCGCTTGACGAAATTGATCCGCGCACGATGGTGTCGAAGAAAATCCCCGGTCTTTACTTCTGCGGCGAGGTCATGGATATTGACGCGGATACCGGCGGCTATAATTTGCAGGCCGCCTTTTCAACGGGTTACGTGGCAGGGGACAGCGCCGCGCATTTTGTTGGTGCCCCTTCATACAAAAGACGGCTTCCTCTTGACAAGCGGAAGGACGTCCGGACGTAATCTTTGATTCCGCCATTTTGAAAATGCCTGCATAGGATTCTTGTTGCATTCTTCATGAAATCAAAATGTGCAATATTCTAAAAAATATAGTATGTCTTTGAACAGTAATCCATATGTTACAAAGTATTAAAATGAATGATAACAGTAAAACAAAACGGGAACTCATTAAAGAACTGGCAGCCATGCGCGAGCGGATTTGTCGGATGGAAGCAACGGAGGCAACTTGTCAACAGGCTGAAAATGCGCTGCGGGAAAGCGAAAAAAAATATCGTAAAATCATTGAGCAAATGGAAGACGGCTATTTTGAGGTTGACCTTGCCGGTAATCTTACCTTCTTTAATGATGCAGAGTGCAAAATTCTCGGATATTCAAGAGATGAATTAATGGGAATGAATAACAGGCAGTATCAGGATGCGGCAAACGCTCGAAGAGCCTATCAACTCTTCAAAGAGGTCTATGAAACAGGCAACCCCGTTAAAGCGTCAGATTTTCGAATTATCAGAAAAAACGGCACGAAGGCTTTTCATGAAATTACGATATCGCTCATCAGGGACGTAAAGGGCAAGCCGACTGGATTTCGAGGCCTTTCCCGTGATGTTACAGAGCGCAGGCAGGCAGAGGAAGAAAAAGGAAATCTGGAAGAGCGTCTGAATCGTGCCGAAAAAATGGAAGCCGTTGGGCAACTGGCCGGCGGCATAGCCCATGTTCTCAATAATATTCTGGGGATACTAAACGGGTATGCGGAATTATTGCTGACAGAAATTCCCGAGGGGCAAAAAGCCAGAGGTCATGTTGAAAAGATTTTGCAGTCAACGGAAAGAGGAACTTTGATCATACAGGACCTTCTCACGCTGTCCGGGGGAGGCGTGATGGTTTCAGGGGCGGTTAATCTCAACACCGTTGTCTCGGATTTGATCGAGACCCCCGTGTTTGAAAAGCTGAAGAACTTTCATCCCCGTGTGATCTTTAAGACCGATTGTTGGCGGAATCTTCCGAACATCAAAGGCTCCCGCGGTCATTTGGAAAAAATGTTAACGAATCTGGTGTCAAACGCGGCAGAAGCGATTCCCGGAGACGGAACCGTAACCATTCGAACAGAGCACCGGCCTTTTGATCAAAACAGAATCGGCCATCAGCATGAGGGCAGGGACGGCGATGATGTTATTCTGTCCGTATCGGATACGGGGACAGGGATTTCCGATGAACACAGGGAAAAGATATTTGAACCGTTTTATACAAAGAAGACCATGGGCAGCAACGGGACCGGGCTGGGATTGTCCATTGTATGGGGAACGGTAAAAGATCACAACGGGTATATTGATGTGCAGACGAAAGTCGGCGAGGGAACCGTTTTTACACTTTGTTTCCCCGCAAGTTACCAGACATAAATTTTCATAAGGATCATAGGCGGTGCTCCATAAGGATAAGTTGCATATCGATATCTCATAGACGAATAAATTATAAAAATATTCGGTGTGGTCATGGAAACTCGAAAAAGTATTTCAAAAAAAACAGGGGAAACTCTCTCCATTCAGCAATCAGATGATACCAGAAAATTTTACGCCGCTCTGTTGCTGACCTGTAAAAATGTGTTTTTGTATCCGGAAGGCCACAGCATCAGCCTGAACGCCATCAAACAGATTCATGAAACGCTGGGCGCTTACCTTCACCGATACGGCGACATCAAGATTGAATTTGAAAGGGATCGCGTCATCTGTCAGGGTCTTGAGGTTCAGTCGGGGCGATCCGAAGAAGGAACCCTGCCTTTCACGCTTTTCCGCGACGGCGTCAGATGGCTGGAATTTACGGAAGGCATAGAACTGGAAGAAGTCAGGAAGGTATTAGCCATCATTCACCAATACTCGGTTTTGACGACGGAGCCTGAAGGGGATATTGTAACAGCCTTCTGGGAATCCCGTTTCAATCATGTTCTGTACACAGCAGACGATTTATTTTCAGAACAGGTGTCGGATCAAATGGATGGCCTTTCAACGGTGTCGCACACGACGGAACCGGAAACTGAAACAGCGTCTGACATAGAAACAGAAGATAACACCGGGCCTCTGGAAAGCAAAGTCATGGAGACGGAGCTGACGGGCGGCATCGCCATTGACCCCGCGCTTTTTACGCTTACCCCGCAGGAGCAAGCCGAACTGGAAGCCATGGTAGCCATTGAAGAAAAATCTTCAACCACGGAACATCTGAAGATGTTGCTGGACATGCTGCTCCAGTGCAGAGAAGAAAAAGATTTTAATATTGTTCTGGAAGTCTTGTCTGAAGAATTTGATATTTCTTTTATAAGACATGATTTTGAAGCCGCCCTGATCATTCTGGACGGTGTCCGTCAGATCCTGCAAAACAACCGGACGCGCACGCCATGGGCAAGTCCTTTAATCGAGTCCTTTTATAAGATCATCTCGTCCGATACCAAATGTTTGAAGCCTCTGGAGGCTATCTGGAGTAACTTGAATGCCCTGCAGATTGAAACACTCAGAAGCATTTTTCAGCATTTAAGCCCCGGAGCCGTTAATACGCTGGCGCATCTGCTGCTCATCGGGCAGGTATCACAACTTGAGCAAATAGCAGGGGACGCCATGATCGCCCTTGCCCGTGAGGATATCAAATGTCTGGAATCGCTGGTTAACGATCCCGACGAAAGAATAGCCGAACTGCTTGTTCCCGTTCTGTCCGGACTGGAAAGCGATATGTCTTTAAAATATTTATTGAAGCTGGCCAGGCATTCGTCGGCATCGATCCGGCGCGCGGCGATTAAAACGATAGCAACGACCCGCGCCGACCAAATACCGGCCATCTTTGAGCTTATCGAAGATCCGGACGTCCCGGTTCGCAATGCCATCCTGAGATATATGGGCCAGTCAAGAAACGAAACCGCTGAAAACCTGCTCTTAAAATATCTTGAAAATATGAATTTCAAAGACACGCAGGATGAACACATTATCGAATGTTTTCGGGCTCTGGGGAAAAGCGGGTCCGTTCGTGCCGTTCCTTATCTCAAAAAGACATTGATGCGCCGCAGGTGGATTGCCGGTTTCAGCAGGTCGGCGTCTCGTGAAGGAGCGGCGCTTGCCCTGATCGCCCTGAACATCCCGGAGGCCCTACAGGTGATCGAGGAAGCCGGCAGAAGCTTGTATCCCGGCCTGCGCAGAATCGCGCAGCAAGCGGGAAAAGAATTTTCTTCAAGAGATAGAGGAGGACGATAATCATGTCAGAACGGCAGTCCGGCCTGGAACCATCAGGGCATGATTTTCTAAGAGCTCTGTATCAAATGATCAACACGGTGCACATTTACCAGGATAACAATCAACTCGTGCAGGCCAGTGTCGGCTCGTTTCAGGATATTCTCCATAAATTGACCGGCAGTGGAGAAATCAACCTGATCCTTTTCCGGAGCCGCTTCCATCTCGGAGGGGAAAAACTTGCTTATCGCAGGGACGCGGCCGTTGTGGTTTACAACATGGCGGATTACTTTTCAAAAAGGGATTTGGGGGGCATGACTTTTCTGGAAGCCTCGCGGAATGCTTTGCCGGAACACATTATCACGCTGATCCGTCTGCTGAACGACGCCATACGGCATGAAAACCCTTATCCGTGGCTGGAACAAAAATTGCTGAACCAAAACTTTTCGTGGATACAGATCTCCCCGCGACGCGATGACGATGCAGTTGCTGATGACGGAAATCCGGAAGAAAAACGATATGAAAAAGCGCGAAAGAATTATTTTCTTGCAATCGCGGCCGTGAAGGAAGTCGCCACTAAAGTGTCCCAGGGAATGGTGGGAGTCCGCAAAACCAGGCGTCTGGCCCAGAACATCGTGGATATGATCCGTGAAGATGCGACTCTGATGATCGGATTGACGACCCTCAAGAGTTATGACGATTATTTATATACGCACTCCGTAAACGTCGCCCTGTTGGCAACGTGCCTGGGAAGACATATTGACTTATCCGATATGGCACTGGAACATTTGACCATTTGCGGTCTTTTTCATGACCTGGGCAAGGTGGATGTGCCGAAGGAAATTCTCCTCAAACAGGGAACCTTGACGGAGCAAGAATGGGACCTGTTGAAGGCGCACCCCTTCATGGGCGTAAAAAAAATCCTGATGTTGCATACCAATCAGGCTTTAAGATCGAGAATTATCCTTGGTCCTTTTGAACATCACTTGAATCCGGATATGACCGGCTACCCCGGAACGGAGTTTATGGGGCGTCTGAGCCTTCTCGGGAAAATTCTTCATATTGCCGACGCATATGAAGGGATGACGGCGGAAAGGGTGTATCGACCAAAGGCCTACACACCTAACGAGGCTCTGTCAAAAATGTGGGAGGAAGCGGGAACAAGGTTTGACCGGATTCTTTTGAAGCGATTTATTCACATGATGGGTATTTATCCCATCGGCTCCGTTGTGGAACTGAGCGACGGAAGTATTGGACTGGTTATGGATTATCCCGATGAAGCAGAACGGACCCTGCCGCTTGTTTTACGTCTGATGAGCGATGGAAAAGGCGGCTGGCAACGCGGGGAAATGATTTATCTGGCTGACCGGAATACCCAAAACGGTCAGGCTCATTTGAATGTTATCGGGGGAATTCAGCCGTCTAAACTCGGCATCAATCCCGTCGAGTATTTCCTGCAGGCTCATTAACATCATCAAGGGAGGCCTTGGAAAGGCAAATCTTTTTAGCTTAAGTTCAAGATCAGCTCATCTACCGGAAAGGGTGTCATGTCAGGAATTTTTGGGTCATTTATTCATCGGCGAAACAACAAGGATCTTGATGCCGGACGTCATCTCGCCGATTATGCCTTGGGCAGGCTTATTTTCGGTGTGGATGGTTTTTTTGAATTATTTGCAAAACAGCCCAGTCTCAAAAACCTGAATCTTAAAAAGTATCAAATCACTTATTCCTTAAACAGGCTTGCCATAGGCGTGGATAATGTTCGCATGGATGTTCACATCAGCCCGCAAGTTTGCAACGCGCTGAAAAGAACGGCATCTCTTCTGGTCATCAAACACAGTCAAACGGAAATTTTCTTTGAGGAGTATAAAAAAGAATTATATGAAGCGGAAAAAGAAAATTTGAGACGGGTTTGCACGGATGTTTTACTGGATGGCATCAACAGAGCCAAATCGGCGGGCGACGTGCAAATAGATTACCTGGGCCAGACAGCGCTGGTCAAGTTATTTCTGGAAGAAGCAGAAAACCAGTATCAATATTTAGTGGCGCGTTTTGAACCTCTTGTCAGAGCCTATCAATTATCGTTTAAATTAGGTCAAAATGAAGTTTTCATCATTAAAGACAAACTGGTGGAAATCAAACGTTGTCATGGCAAAATCATTCGTCTTGTCGGAAAAGAGTTGCTGCAACTGCTGGCCGATATTAATGCAAGAAAACTCCGGAACATGAGAGAAACCCATTTCGATCACGGGGATATTTTACCGGACAACTTTTTTTTTAATCCCATCCTCCATACCAATAATCCTGCCGACGATTTCTTTCTCATGGAAGAGTATGTGCTTTTAGCACAAAGGTCGGAAGATCCGGATAACTACCATAACCTCAAATTGATCATTTATGAACTCCTGAGCAAAACAGATTTATGGCAGGAAAAAGCCGCTGGCGGCAAGGCTGCGGATATCGAAGAAAACGAGGCCCGGAAAGGTCAGCTTCTTATGGATGCCGCGGCTAGCATGCTGGATCCCTGGATCATGGAATCAGACAATATTGACCGGATGTTTAATTTTATAGAATCGCGGGAACAATATGAAAAAGCCAAAAGAGAAAAACAGTCTCCGGATATTCTTCATCAGCTCAAAGAACAAATACAGACTCAGCAGAAGTTGTTCGATTTTTTTTATCGTAAATTTAAAAAGTCCGATCTGCTGAAACAAATTGTCGCGGCTTTTGAAATGAAATCCGTCTATAGGAAATATTGTCCGCCCATGGCTCCAAGACAGGTGAGGGCATTCCTGGTTGATTTCCGGTCAAGGGTGTCCCTGCTGCGTCAACAGAAGCGCCTTAAATCCTTTTACAGCGGGGATCTGAATTTTGCCTCCCTGAAGCAAACGATTAAAAGGATCAACCGGGTTTCCACGGCGGAAAAGAAACAGTATGTGCTGATGTTCCTTAAAAAATTATTCCTTTATCACCGGGATATCCATAATGGTCGCATGATCAAAAACGCGATGGATTCCATTAATTTGCCGACGGAAGAAAAGATTATTTTATTATCAAGGGAAAACCATTCACTTTATGAATTTCTGCTTCCGGATGAGAAAGTGAAGGAAGCAAAACCCATTGCCAATCACGTCATTATCAAGGCGGACATCCGCGGGTCAATGAATATTAATCATCAAATGAGAAGCCACGGACTTAACCCGGCTTCATATTTCAGCCTGAACTTTTTTGATCCGATAACCGCCGTGCTTTTTGAATACGATGCTTCCAAGGTATTTATTGAGGGAGATGCAATCATTTTATCCATTTTCGAAAATGAAGACAAGCCGCAGGGCTGTTACAGCGTCGCCAGGGCGTGTGGATTGGCCATCAGAATCTTGCAAATTGTTCAGGGCTACAATGAAAAAAACAAAGAAAATAATCTTCCCGTTCTGGAACTGGGCATTGGCATTTCCTATTGTCAGGACCCGCCGACATTTTTATTCGATGGCGATTCCCGAATCATGATTTCCCAAGCCATCAATCAGGCGGACCGCCTGTCCAGTTGCGACAAGCTGCTGCGCAAAATTTTTAAAAATCAAAATGACGTCTTTAACTTATTTGTCTTCGAAAACGAATCGGAAGAAACCACCGACAGCGTTGATGAATCCACCTATCGCTATAATGTCAACGGCATAGAGCTAAACGACGAAGGGTTTAAAAAGCTTGCCAAAGAAATCAATCTGCAAACATTCACGTTCCCCTCAGAGAGGGATGAAACTGTAAAATTGTACTCAGGCAAAGTTCCCCTTGCCAACGGCACTTATCAACGCATTGTCGTCAGGGAAGCGCTGGTTCATAGAGTGCAGCCAAACGCGCTGGATGCGACGCAAAAAAAATCGAAGAAATATTATGAAGTCTGCACCCATCAAAAAATATACAATTATTGATTGATCAGCGTATCAAGGCCATCATGACCATTGCATCTCAGGCGTGGCCAGCCGCGACGGTGTCGTCGTTTTCGGAAGGTTGTCGGGATATTTCCGTTTTCCCGGCGACAAAACTTACCTTGAACGTTGCCTGTATTAATCCTGATGTTTACCCGGTTCGGGTTTGACCAGTCCTTTGATGATGGAAGTGCCGTATTCCCTTCCCGTATTGAAGGCACGAAGGTTATTGTCTTTCGTGGAGGGGGGCACGGAATCCAGAACGGCTTTCTTCAGCGCTTCCGCATGAACCAGAGACTCAACCGCGGATAGAAAGCCCAGCATGACGATGTTGGCCATCATCTTGGTTCCGAGTTCCTCGGCAAAGCGGGTGGCGGGAATATGAAATGTTTTATAATGCATATCCGCTTTGCGCGTATGCACCAGGTCGGTATCCCAGATCAAAGTGCTTTCGGGACGCAGGGATTTTACATTTTTCATGTAGGCTTCCTGGCTCATGCAGATCAGGATTTCAGGTTCTTCCACGCAGGGGAAAAGGATTTCTTCACCGCTGATGATCACCTGACTGGAGCAGGCGCCGCCGCGGGCTTCCGGACCGTAGTTCTGCGTCATGGTGGCGTGCTTGTGATCATAGATTGTTGCAGCCTTTCCCAGAATATCTCCGGCCAGAACAATGCCCTGGCCGCCGAAACCGGTGAATACAATATGTCTTTCCCGTTTGTCCGGCATAGTCCTCACCGTCCTTTCTGCGTATCAGGATGCATGGAACGCCACTGCGGCATCTGAGAACGGTTGAATTTTTCGT
>CAYOPU010000086.1:0-8922 GCA_964405915.1 uncultured Smithella sp.
AGCGCAGCATCACAACATTGCCAATGGTTTCGGAAAGCTCAAACGCCCATTTCGTAAGGTCTTTGGCTTCCTGAAAGTCGGAAGGCTCCAAAAGCGGCATTTCCAGCATACTTGCAAAATAGCGGGATTCTCCTTCGTTGACGCTGGAAAGAGCACCCGGATCTTCGCAGGACACCAGCACCAGTCCGCCGCGCGTGCCGGACGCCGTCAGATGCAGAAGAAAATCCGAGGCCACATTGACGCCATTTTGTTTCATGACCGCCATGGAACGCAAACCGGTAAAAGACGCAGCCGCAGCCACTTCAAGGGCCACCTTTTCATTGACCGACCACTCCACATAGAGGTTTCTTTCACGGGCAACGGGTGCCAGCGACTCAATCACCTCGGAAGACGGCGTTCCCGGATACCCCGCGGCAACTGAGACCCCCGCCTCCAGCGCGCCTCGCGCAATGGCTTGATTGCCCAGAAATAAAACTTTTTTATTGGCCGGCGACAATAGTTTGGTCATACAATCACATTTCTAAATTTGATTTTCCCCCTTTATTAAAGGGGATGAGGGAGATTTTTCATTTATTTTCAAAATCTCCCCTGACCCCTCTTTACAAAAGAGGGGAAATATCTCCATTATTTTTTCTTTTCCACTCCCAAATACTTTTGCACCACCGGATCGTTGCTGTTCAAGTATAATAAATTCTTCGCCGAACGGCTTTTCTCTAAAATATTTTTTAATGCTTTGCTTTTTTTCCCCGCCGCCGCATTTTTCAAATCCTGCAAGGCTTGCGCCGGCGCTTCATGGATTTCCAGCACGTCTTTAGCCACAGCCAGTTCCAGCAACTGCTTGCCGCGTTCAGATCGCACAATGATCTGGTTCCAGCCGCTCATTTCCTCACAGTTGCCTCCAAAACGCGCCGCCCCCACTGAGATATCGGCAAATTCCGCCGTACTGTCGATGCAATACCGGCAGGCCGTCCGCACACAGGCGTCCACCTCCGCCATCGGCACAGACGTCACAACCGGGCCGCATCTGAGCTCCAGAATATTTTTCCCCGCCGGAATATCCATGCCGGTCAGGGCTTCCATAGATACATGATATTGCTTCAGGAGAGCTTGAAATTTTTCCATCGAAAGCGTCCAACCGCAAAAGAGGCCGATGACCAGCCCCAGTGACTCGGCTTTTGTATAGCCCGATATTTTTGCCGTCTTCATTTTGGCCAGTGCCAGCGTCTGGCAGGGCGTCGCCACAACACCCACTTTTTGAACCCCGTCGTCCGTCAGCCTGTTGAAAGCGGCCACCGCAGGCGACACCGTAAACCTGCTTTTCGCATAATTGCGCAACTGATTTTTATCGTCAATTCGCCTGCCCTCCTGCTCCAGTTCTTCGTTTCGTGAAGCAACAATGGCGGAATGAATGATCCCTTCCGACATGGCCAACTCCAGAAGCGCCGTGACCGTGCCGCCATGCTGGGCTTTGGCACGCAGGTCGGGATCGGCGGCTCTTGATGAATAATAACCTTTCACCGCACCGATTTCCGGCGTGAAATCATTCATATTAAAAAGAATTTTACGAATTTGTCCGTAGTCGGCAGGTGTCCGGGGACAAAAAGCATAGCACTTGCCGTCTGGCAGGTCACAGTCAAAAAGCTGAACCGTCCGGTCGGCGTGAGCAACCTGATACGGACAAAGCCCGACGCAGGCCCCGCAACCGGTACAAAGTTCCTGTTCTAATACATTTTTTTTCAGTTTTATCTGACTGCCGGGCTTCTTCTTCATCGGACGTCCAAAATTTGTGATGGGCGCTTATATCGCATCCCGGATTTTGAGGCAAGATTTAATGATGAATGATTTCAGATCAACCGGCAGTATTCAGGTGGGAATGCGGTTAATTTGAGATGGACAACCGGGCGCTTCCCAAACGCAATCATTGCCATTCGCAGGGTGCAACATACTCCCAATAGTTATTCTCCCCTAAAGACCGGTATACGCTTCTCCAGGAATGCCGTGATGCCTTCCTCGTAATCATGACTGTCGTAAACACGACGCCGCAAACCCTGAATGTGCTCAAATTGCTCCGGTGAGATCGGACGGGCGCCTGAGAGAATCCGGAACTGCTCCTTGATGATAGATACTGAAAGCGTTGACCGTGAGGCGATGCGCTTCGCGAGATCCATGGTAAATTTCGTCAGTTCGCCGGAGGGAACCAGATAATTCAGGATTCCAACCTGTTCGGCCCGTTCCGCGGCAATGGGATCAGCGGTGAAGAACATCTCTTTGGCAATATTTAATCCCAGTCGGTTCATAAAATGCAGGACGCCGGAAACATTGTACGGCAACCCTATTTTGGCGGGAGTAATGGCAAAAGACGACGTTTCGTCGCCAACCACCAGATCACAGCTCATCACCAGGTCGCAGGCCCCGCCCCATACACTGCCGTGAACCATGGCGATCACCGGATGAGGATATTGCTGAACGGCGCGCAATAATTTTTCCAACGGGTCGTAGTAACCCAGCGGGTCGCGATGAGTGCGCGGCAATTCTTGGACATCATGCCCGGCTGACCAGACATTGCTGCCATCGGCTGCGCGCAGGATCACCACAGGGATCTTGTTATTTCGAAATTCAACCAACCCCCGAATCAACTCATTTGCCAACGCTTCACTGAGGGCATTCCGCTTCGCGGGGTTATTCAAAGTCAGAATGCCGACGCCTTCTTTTATCGCTTGTTCTACCAGTGTCATAAGATCATCCACTTAGGTACTGCCTTGCACCTTGTCGTTACCTGGCCGAGCATTTCAATGCTATCCCTTTACCCTCTCCTGCCTCCGGGAGGGCTCTTGCGGTTTGCCTCTTCTGATCACGCCCGCATTGCCACTCGGCAATGAAATCCTTCGCACAGCCAGATGCCGGATCACCTATGAGTCTATAATTAATTATGTACACACACGTCTCTTTTCCGTCACAGGCCTCTGCAAGATAATTGGTTACATTTCCGCGAGGAGCTCCGCAGTTGTTTCCGTAAGTCGCAGAAATAACTTTTATATAGTTATCCCTCCGGTGATCGCGGTCGTCGCCTTGGTCGTTGCGGTTATCCCACTGGTCGTTACGGTCACCCCACTGGTCGTTGCGGTCACCCTTCCTGTCATCTCGAACGAATACCCTCTTGCCTTCCTGAAATTCAATCTGCATGATGGCCTTGGACGATTTATTCAAGTATATTCTAGCTTTTTGGGTAGACCCGTCTTTATACCGTATAATCATGGCGTCATCGGCTCCCATAACATCCGCAACAGGAAACATCAAAACTGCAAAGACCAGAGCGCAAGTAGCAAACTTTTTGAAATACGACATAATAGATCCTCCTTTGGTTGCCCTCTCCGATTAACAATTCACAAGGACGGGCTAATTTTAACGTCTCCAAAATATACAAAATGGGTGAGTCTGTCAACAAAAAGAGGCAGATGCTTCAACCAGTTCGTCAGGCTTGCGTTCCTTTGACCTCCCAGAGGTTGGATATGGGAACGGCATATAGATTTTTCCCAAAGGGCACAACGGCATCGCCGTCATACAGCATAACCCCGGCGGCAAAATTATTTTGAGCGGTATCCTGAAGTTTGCGCAGTCCCTTAAAATCGTTACCCGTAACCGTCGCCGCCGCCTTTACTTCAACTCCAGCCAGCCTTCCGGCGCATTCCAGAACAATATCCACCTCAACCTTATCCTTATCTCGGAAATGGCTGAAGGATACCGTATCCTCATGCCAGCTTGCCTGCCTGCGCAACTCCTGAAAAATAAAGGTCTCGAGAATCCTTCCAAAAAGCGCGCGATCTTTCCACAGCATTTCCGCATCCAGACCCAGCAGCGCGCAAGCCAGGCCAGTGTCTCCCGCATGCAGTTTTGGCGTTTTAATCAGGCGACTCAGCTGGTTGTTATGCCATGCCGGAAGTTCCTCCAGCAAAAAAATCCTCGCGAGCAGCGTGACATAATCGCGAATGGTCTGCCTGCTCACCTGAAAGGGCGCGGCAAGTTCAGAGACATTGACCAGGCAGGCGGTTTGACCTGCGGCCAGCGCCATCAGTCGGGGCAGAGCAGAAAGTTCGCTGATGCGCGCCAGGTCGCGGACGTCGCGTTGAATGAGCGTATCGGCATAATCTCGATACCATGCTGTTTGCCGTCTTGCCGTGGCCCGCACAAGCGCAGCCGGGTAACCGCCCCCCGCCACACGTTCTGCCATTATTCGGCCCAGGCGGTGGCCTGACGCGCCAGCCTTGAAAGCCGAACCGAACAAGGACGACAGAAAATCGGCCGTTCCCCCCGAAAGCTCCACCTGAGCGAGCGGATGCAGACGCAAAATTGCTATGCGACCGGCAAGCGAATCAGCCAGCTTTGGCACCAACAGCACATTTGCCGAACCCGTCAGGATAAATTGCCCCGGTTTACGCTGGGCATCTATCCGGGCTTTCAGAGAAGTGAAAAGTTCCGGCATCCGTTGAACCTCATCCAGAATCACCCGCTCGGGCAAATCGGCGACATAACCCACAGGATCGGCTTTCGCAGCCGCCAGCTGCACATCATCATCAAAACTCAGATACGTGAATCCATTCAGATCTCCGACTTGGCGCGCCAGCGTGGTCTTACCGCATTGCCGCGGGCCGTGGATCAGCACCACCGGCGAATCGTCCAGCGCCTCCATAATCAGGGGCTGAAGGTATCGGGGGTATAAATTGTTATTTTTCATGCGGCTATTTTAACCAACAACCCCGTCCAATTGCAAGTTTTATGTTCGGCTGATTGCAAGTTTATCTTCGTCTAATCGTAAGGCAAAAATAATCAGATCAGCCTCGCTCATGTGATCACGCAAGTTTTGTGTTTTCAATCCATTGATCTTCTTATGTTCTTTAACCGTTACCTCAGACCATTCCTGGTGGATGATGTTGGTGAGGATGGCATATTCCTCTTCTTTTTTGTTTTGATGATCTTTCCAGTAATCAGTGAGTTTATTGCGGGTTTCCTGGCCCATCATCCACTGGTGAATCCACTTTTCGCTTCTGCCGTGATCTTTCCAGATCTGTCGCGCACGGTCCACGGAGCGGGCGGGATCCGCCATGCCTTGCATACGTTCATAGCCAACTTTGGCCAGCCAGAGTTTGATCGGCTGGGCTTTCGAGCTGGGAACGGACTGGACTATGAGCAGAATGGTTTCGGGATCGCGTTCCTTTTGTCTTTCGGAAACATCAATTTTCCTTGCGCTCGTGGGTTCTCTCCTTCCTCGATGAGGACGGGCGTTGTGAAAGTAAAACTCTCATGTCTGCGAACATGGTCATAAATTTCTGCAAGCATCAGCCGTCCGGCTTTCATGGCGGTCCGATCCGGATCAAAGGGAGCAAGGCCCGCGGCAATAAAGTCCGCATTGACAAAAATGGGGCAGTCCGCTTCGTTGGGCAAAAACTCCTCGGCAAACGTGGTTTTGCCAGCACCGTTCGCTCCGGCAATGATGAGGATTCTGGATTTTTCGCTTCGCTTCATTTCAGCGCCTCTTTGCAGCAAATTACTTTTAGCTCAATTGTACCTGTCACAATTCTATCCAATAATGGTCGCCAAATTGTAGTGTTTGGTGTCGTAAATTTTGCCGTCGGCGGCAGTTATTCGAAAATTTCGAATAACTGATTCCTCCTGCAACTCACTATCGGGAAACACCTTTTTTGGATCAGCCAAATATTTTCATCGGCATAGACCGCTTCCACGCCACCCTTGCCGCCTGCCGCGACAAAGGTAAGATATTCCGCAGCCGACGAGCGGACAATGGAAATCTCTTTTTTCACGGTAAGGTTCGGCGTCCTTTTTCTATTCATCCATCCGCCTCCTACATGCGCTTTTGAAATTATTCTATCTTAGCTGTCCATCTTCCAGAAAGCTAAAATATCCGGTTCTGTTAAAGATGATATGATCAAGCAGAGTAATGCCTAATATAACGCCCGCTGCTTTTAGCTGGCCAGTCATCTCGACATCGGCAGCCGATGGGAACAAACTACCCGTAGGATGGTTGTGCGCAACGATTACGGCGGCTGCACGATCCAAGAGAGCATCAGCAAATACCTCGCGCGGGTGAACCGGCGCTCGATCAATAAGCCCCATGGATACTACCCGAATATTTAATATTTCATTTGCGCCGTTGATGCTGGCGCAAAGAAAATGCTCCTGCTTGCGGTCTGCGTAATGCCGAACATGGGGAAGTAAATCCGCCGGCGTTTCGATCTTCGCGCCTTCCGGCTTGATCCGGCGGCGCGCATACTCCAGCGCCGAAAGAATCAAAGCGGCTTTTGCATCACCCACACCTGCGAACTTCCGCAGGTCATCCGCCCGGACATTCAGCCCCCTATCGTCTATGACTTTGACCAGTTTGGCAGCCAGTGCCATCACATCCATCTCCGGTGTGCCTTTGCCAAGCAGCACAGCCAGTAATTCCTGATCGCTAAGCGACGCTGCGCCACTCTGGAGCAGCTTCTCGCGCGGTCTCTCTTCCTTGGGGATGTCTTTTATCTTCTTTCTCATGGATTTTAAGCCGCCATCAAGTTTGTATTAATGACTGTTATCGCCATACTGTCAAAAATTCCGCCTGTGTCCGTGTACTTGGCATCGGCCAGCTCGTCATAGCGTCCCAGATCATTGTAAGTGACCCGTATTTCGCCGTTCACCTGCCCCCGGTACGCAGTTTCGAGAAAAATTTTGTCTTCCCGATGGTCCTGAACCGTATCGCGAATAGCCGGGTCTTCCACTTTTGCCTCCGTGACTTGCCGGATGTAAAGCGCTTCCTCATCAGTGATGGCGTACTTCTTGCGTATGTCGTCAATCATATCCTGCACAGATACTTTCACGATGGGCGGACCGGCACCTTTGTTGCCTCCGCCCGGTCTTAGTTTTACTTTTCCACCTGTGCTCTTTACTTCGCCTTGGTATTCTACCGCTGCCTTAATCACTTCGGTCTGACGAATCTGTTTCATCAATTCCGAAACACTGCCCTGCTTGATCAGTTGCGGCCCGACATATTCGGCAAAGGTTACGAACTCTTTAATATTATCTGGAAAGCTGAAGAAACACGTCAGAAAATGAAAGCTCTTGACCAAGCGGGCCAGCAAGTAAACAAACGACTTGCGATCTTCCAGTAAAGTAAGCCTGACTTGAAACCGCAACCGCAGGCCATTGATTTTATACTGCACCTGGGCATCCGTTCCTGTTGCCGCCAGTAGAACAAAGTCATGCGCATCAGACTGAGAAAAAACGCCCGCCGCCATAATATCATCATATAACTTGGCGCAAAGCGCCGGGTCGGGTTCCACAGGCACAAAGGGCGTTCCCTGCCGGTATTTGGCAAATGCCTTCAAGATGGCTGATGCATTGTTGGTGAAGTCAACCACGACGACATCTTTCTTCCCTTCATGGCAGCGGTTCAGGCGTGACACGGTTTGCACGGCGTTACGATCCATCACCGGCTTATCCAGAAACATTCCGGCCAAAAGCGGTTGATCAAACCCCGTCTGGAACTTGTTGGCCACAATCATCAGCCGGTAATCATCGCCCGCAAAGCGATCTTCGATCAATTCGCCATCCTTTAACTCGTTTACGGCATGCTCACTGATGGGCTTGTTGGTTTCCGTATGTACAAAATCGGAAAAGGCATAAAGCGCTTTGTAATCCGCGCCGCGTTCCTTGAGCTTTTCTTTGATAATATTGAAATAGAGCAAACCGGCCATGCGCGATGTGGCGACAATCATCGCCTTGGCGCGGTCGCCGATCAGCGGTTTTACATCCTCCTCGAAAATACGGAGCATGACCTCCGCCTTGTATTGAATCAACCCCTCATCCTGGTAGGCCAGGTTTTGCAGCGCTTTAGCGACAACGCCTTTGGGATAGAGCTTTTCTTCATCCGGTTTGGGAACAACCGGACAATGCAGGTTATAGAGCGTCTTATAGGAAATGATGCTTGCGGCCACATCCACAATGTAACCTTCGGCAATGGCTTCCGCTTCGCTGTATGTATCAAACGGCGCGCCAAAAAGCGTCACGGTCGCCGGAGCCGGGGTGGCGGTGAATGCGACAAAAAGCTGGTTTTTGTCATGTTCCCGAATAATCTGAGCAATCTTTTCTTCTTCGTCCTTTGCGTCATCCGCCGCGTCCACCGCATCAGGGTCATCCGGCTTGCGAAACGGCACACGGATAGCAACGCCCATCTGCCCTTCCTGCGAACGGTGGGCCTCATCAATCAGAAAAGCCACTCGTAAGTTTTTCAGCTCTGGTTTTCCTTCAAGTTCTTCCAGAATCCAGGCAAACTTCTGAATGGTTGTGACAATGATCGATTTCCGTTCCGCAAGAAAGCGCGGCAGATCATCGGCGCGATCCGCCAGACCGACAACATCTTTCAAATGGGTAAAATGAACAATATCTTTGCGGATGTTTTTGTCCAAAGTCGTGCGGTCGGTCAGAATAAAGATAATATCGACCATTTTTTCGGTGGAGTCCGGTTTGAACAGGCTGTGCAACCGGTCGGCCAGCCAGCACATTGACAACGTCTTACCGCTGCCCGCGGAATGATCAATCAGATATTTCCGCCCGATATCGCCGGTTGCGGTAAAATGTGCCAAAGCATCCTCGGCGACTTTTCGCACCATACGGCTTTGATGGTAGCGGGGGAGAATGGTTGCGGCCGGTTGCGCCGGTTTGTCTTCCTCAGCGTCGCATGCGGGCACGCGCACCAGGAAAAACGACAACATCTCCAGTAACTGATCGCGGGACAGGACTTCGCGATAGAGAAATTCAACGGGATATTCTTTACCACCTTTCGATAGCGGCTCGTTTACGAGCCCCATATTGTGCCAGCGGAAGTTCTCCACCCGGCGCGGGTCGGTTGCCGCCATCACGTCGCTGGTGTCG
>CAYOPU010000087.1:0-1981 GCA_964405915.1 uncultured Smithella sp.
CTACAAGTCAAGCCTATAATTATTTCCATGAATTTGAGAATTATTTATTGTAGTCAATAGCATGAGTTAAAGCGCTTGTGTAGAAGCTTTTGCTCCGAACTACTCAGGCAAGATCAACGAAAATTTGAACCGTGCTGGTTATTGCTATCACAATATCGCATACCGCATTATCAAATATTAAAACTTCTGATCGAAAGGTTGTGAATATCCGTATTCCCTTATGATTCAACGACAGCAGCATGAAGTTGACGCAAAAACTCCTCTTTAATCTCTAATTTTGTTATCAGATTATTTTCTTCAATAAAATGGAATTTGTATTCCTGATTTGCCACATAGTCCATTATGATCCTCAGAGTAAAAGTATCATCAATTTTTCGGACTACAACATAATGACATGTCCATCTCGAGTTGAATGAGGGTATGGGAATATTGCGTACATTTCTAGTATCAAAGCGTTGCAGGATAGATTCAATTATGTATACATTATTACAATTAACCTGAAGGACCTCTTTCCTCGATTCAAACTCCGCTTTCCTTACCAGCATTAAATCCCCATAATATGTGAATTTCAAGGCGGTGTCGGGTAAAGAGAATGATATGCTGCGTGCATCATCTTCGTTCAAGTACCAAAAAAGATAGGTTATATCGCTAATTTTTGTAAATTTACCCTTCACCAACGATATTAATTCAATTCCTCCTCCGTAGTAATTAAGTAAACCTTGTGGACTTATAAGTTCCAGACCCAACATGTCACTCGCAGTAAATAAGGCGGTGGATACAGCCCTTTCAAGAATATTTATTTGGGAAAAGTATTCTGGTGATGGACCTAATCTATCGAGAGAGTCTGCCAAGGCATGTGATCCAGTCCCGGAAAGAATCACATGTCCAAATCGGTCAGACTGTAGTTTTTGATAGTTGAAGCCGAATGAATTAATCATATCACCATTCTTAATAAGACCTATCATACTGACTGTTTCTTTGCTCTTTTCATCTGCCTCGCGTTCCCAGAAATGCATTACATCATCAAGAGTAAAATTATGCTCTGAACTAGCTTTCATAAGCTGTTTAATTATTACCTTTGCAGCGACTTGTGTACCTGCCCATCCAATAGCCAGACTATCATTTAAAATACATAGTTTTTGTCGAAGTCCGATAACTGTATATCCAGAACCTCCTGGAAACACGTTTTCAATACTACCAATTGTTGGAATATGAGTTTGCTTACCAGGAATCTCCAGACCAGAGATTAGAACATCACCTATAAGAATTGGATATGCTTCAGGGAAAAAAGCGGTTATCATTGTCATTGCTATACCTTATTATGATAGTAACTTTGCGATTGAGCTACCACCTGGAAGGCCGCGAGTTCCATTACGCAAAGCAGCTTCTATGGCACTCCATGGTTCACCATACGCTGATATGACAGGGCCAGATTTTCTCGTGGGCCATTCGCCTGTCCATTTCTTATGTTCATCTGCCCATTTAAGAATTTGTTTGATCGTAAGCATCGGTGGCTCTTTAGGATTCCGAACGCCTCGGTGCTCTGATAACAACCTTGTAAGAGAACTACCTCCAAGAAGACCACGACGTCCCTTTTGCAGTGAACCATCTATCACAGCCCATATTTCGCCTTTTGCTGCCTTGACAGGGCCAGATTTATGATTGGGCCATTTACCGGTTCGTTTGTAATGTTCATCCGCCCATCCAAGAATTTGCTGAATCGTAAGTAATGGTACATTTCCTATGTTCCGAACGCCATGGTGTTCAGCTAACAACTTCGGGAGAGAACTACTACCGGGGAGGCCTCGTATGCCCTCTATCAAAGAAGAGTCAACTCTACTCCACGTTTCACCTTTAGCCCCGTGAACGGGGCCAGATTTCTTACTGGGCCATTTGCCTGTCTGTTTCTTATATTCGTCTGCCCATTTGAGAATTTGATTGATGGTATATGGTGGTAACGCTTGTTTGTTCCGAACGCCAC
>CAYOPU010000087.1:2081-8791 GCA_964405915.1 uncultured Smithella sp.
TCTGCCCATTTGAGAATTTGATTGATGGTATATGGTGGTAACGCTTGTTTGTTCCGAATGCCTCGGTATTCTGATAATAACTGTGCGAGCGAGCTACCACCGCGAAGCCCCCGCATTCCCACTTTCAGTGCACTCTCTATGGAAGCCCACGTATCACCTTTAGCTGTGTGAACAGGGCCGGATTTTTGATTGGGCCATTTGCCTGTCTGTTTCTTATATTCATCTGCCCAATTGAGAATTTGATTGATGGTATATGGTGGTAACGCTTGTTTGTTCCGAACGCCACGGTGTTCTGATAGCAACTGTGGGAGGGAGCTATCTCCTGGAAGCCCTCTTACTCCAGTTATCAAAGAGGTGTTTACAATACTCCATGTTTCACCTTTAGCCCCGTGAACGGGGCCTGATTTCTTACTGGGCCATTTACCAATCCGTTTATAATGTTCATCCGCCCATTCGAGGATTTGTTGAATTCTGAGTATTGGCGGCGGTGTTGTCTTCTTGACCATACGAATATAGAAGGCTTGGGCAAAGTCTTTTGTGACCAATCTTGGAATGTCGACCTTGATTTTCTGTGGCAGTTGGTTTTTTTTTGCATGAGTTCCCAATTTCCCAACTTCCAAGCGGAGTTGATCTAGCTCCTCTGCAAGTTGATCATCATGTGCCCGTAATGCCCGGAGAACTTTCCAGACATCTTTAAAGGCGGACGACTCAAGAACTTCCTCTTCATCTTCCTCTTTGGAGATGAAAACGGGCAACACAACGGTCCCGATCTTTTTGTTGTCAGCCTTGCGAATGGCACGACCAACGGCCTGTATGATGTCTATTTGTGAGCTGCGTGGATCAATGAAAGTAATTCCATCCAGTGTGGGAACGTCAACACCTTCTCCAAGACAACGAGCATTAGTCACCAAGCCGTATTGGCCTTGTTCTAATTGGCCGAGGCGGCTTAGCAAGACATCACGCTTTCCGCTCGGCATTTCCCCGGAAATGTGGGCCGTCCACAATTCTCCGTCCGGCCGAGATTCTTGAGGCATCCAGCTGATCACGCTGGGGAATATCTCGCTAAATTCCTTTGCTCGGCTTATTCGGCTATGGAAACTGATCACGCGGCGCAGTCCATACTTGCGTATGGCTTTAGCCAGAGCAATATGTCCAGCCAGCGTCCGAGCATCCGTGATTTTCTTGCCATCAGTAGTGAGGATGGTTCCTCGCTCTGCGTAGTCACGATATGCAGAATCATCAACCCCTATGATTGCAACCTGGTAATCACACAGAAGGTTTTCCTTAATGGCTTTCGAGAATTTGAGTTCATGAAATACCGGTCCAAACTTGACAGGGTCATCCATCGATGACAGTTCGCATTCCAGTTCATTAGCTTTGTCACACACTGCTTCAGAATAGATTCGAGGCGTGGCCGTCATGAACAGCCGCCTTCTGGCTTTTATTGCTTTCGGGTCAAGAATTGTTGCGAACTCCGATGAACTGAGACCAGCACAGCGGTGAGCTTCGTCAGCAATGGCAATATCAAATGCTGGCAATCCTGGTTCTTTAAATGCCTCAACGATAACGCTTGAAGACTGATAAGTAGAGAACACAACGCTGGGCCCCCTGTGACGTAGAAAAGAAGCAACTTCCTTGGGGCTAGTGGTAACAGGAAATCCCAGCTCAGAGGTATTTGAGACCAAGTGGTCTTCCCCCCGCACCGTTTCGTCTGAACAAACCGGCAGGTAATGAAAATCGTGAGAGGCGTGTGTGGTCCAATCTCTGAGCGTCTTAGCAAGGAGCAAGAGAGAGGGAACGATAACGAGAGTCCTTTGGCTCTTGAGTCTCTCTGTAATCCAGAGGGCTACGAAAGTCTTCCCTGTACCACAGGCCATGATCAGTTGACCCCGATCATGGTCGGAGAATTTGGTACATGCATCGACAATGGCTAAATTCTGATGAGGACGTGGTTCGTGTCTCTTCCCTCTTTTCGCATACAGTGACTCTGGAGAATGTGGCCAGTTAATCTGAGCTTTTCTCAAATCGGACAGCAGTCGTAAGCCTACCGGTTTCTCTTGGTCTCGTAGTGTACGCGATGCGATCCTGTCAACGCGGTCGGTGGTTGCAATGAGCAGCCTGTATGAAAATTCCTTGCGTGACGATTCTGTGAGAAAACGATTTAAATCATGTTTTGTAATTGAATGATTCTGAGCATAAGCCTTAGCCTGGATAGCCCATAATTTGTCATTGTAAGTTTGGGCTACCAAATCAATACCAGCGTCCGCCCCCCATCTCCCGGGCCACTTATTCCAGAGCCATACTTTCTTTAACTGCATTCGGTACTCTGGATCGTTCTGGAGGTACCACTCACAGACCTTCTCAAACTGAAGACCACGAATATGGTTGTTGGGATTAAGTTTTGCTATGAGACCATCCAGCGATTTAATATTGGATAACAAGGAAGTATCGTTCATAGACCCCTCTAAGAAGCCTGGATGATAAAGAACTTTCTTTTGTTTCAAGGGACTATAGGAAAAGCTTCATTGGTTGTCAATGAATAACTGGCGACCAAATATCTGATATGCTGTCGATGTTTGTTGTCTGGCGTAAATTTTGTTTATTACAGATTGATACGATACATATTAGTCGAGATCGATCGTTTATTTCAGGAGGCAACCTCAGGCCCAATCTTCCCACGAAAATGCCACCTTTCGAATAAGCGTCAATCCAAAGTTGAGTAAACAGAAAGGCAGAGAACAAGCTTCAAGTTGTGACTCAATTTTGGATTGACGTTTATTCGAAATGTAACATAAAACGGCAGAACTGGAAAACAAGAATAAGGAAGGACGCATCAAACGGATGAACCAGAAATCTCTAGTGAACATTACAGCACCGCACAGAGGATGTTGGTTTGCTTCGGTACTGGAAGTTCTCCCGGGTGCTGCCGGAAGTACCACTCGTCAGCTTCTGCGGGTGAAAGGAACTCTAGTTTGGAAAAGCCTATGCCACGCAGTTTTGCTTCGAGCGCATCGGGTTCGAAGTAACTCACCCAAGGTTCGCCAAGGCTTGCTGTGCGCTGGGCAAGTGGTGAAGGAGATTCGCCTGGCGGCTGAACAAATGTAAGCACGATCTCGCTGCCTGCAGGAAATATTGCGACAGACCTGAGTACAGCATCTATGGCGTCCTCTTTGAGGTACATCGTCACACCCAGCCAGGAGAAGAAGGTCGGTTCGTCCATCGAGACATGATAGCGATTTAGGCCATCTAGTAACGATTCATGTTCAAAGTCGATGTTAGCGAATGTTGTGTTACGCGGGATTGCGAGGCCCGCTTGGGCAAGATGAGAACATTTCATGGATTGTGTCCCCGGATGGTCTACTTCGACAATCTTTAATTTCTGCGCCCATGGAGGTTGTCTGAGTGCAAAAGTATCAAAGCCTGCCCCGAGGATGACATATTGCGTAATTCCACGTAGAACAGCTGCCGCGAGCCGGTCTTCGGCGAACCGCGAGCGCAGAACTACATGTGCGCGCAATGCCAGTCTTTCAGAAGTTTGATATTGATCTACGGTATCTTTGATCCGCTGCAATGCAGCTGGTCCAAGCAGTAACAATGCAACCGGATCATCAAGAATCCGCGGCTGTGTTTCAAACACCTGATGCGCGGCCCTAAGGTATGCGGTTCCCAGTGCCGTGCGACTCGCTTTATGGTTGGGCATATGTGGTGCTCCCTTTAGCTTATTGACTGAGGTCTAACGCCCAGCACAGGCGTGAACTTATGGGGTGCAAGTAAACAAGTGGACGTTCTCCGTTCGGGTTATGGTTTGATAGCCTGCATAAAAAGATGAACACACCTAAAAATATCTTCATCATCCTTTCCTCCTCTTCCCGTTAGTATTTGCCTAAGATAGATTTATCAATAATTTTACCGCCAACGACAGTGCACAATACTTTGATATCCTTTATTTTATCCGGTTTCACGGTAAGCGGATTGCCGTCCATAACCGTCATATCCGCCAGCTTGCCCACCTCCAAGCTGCCCAGATCTTTTTCCAGGCGAAACAAGTAGGCGCCTTCGGTCGTGAATGCCGCAAGCGCCTGTTTCGGTGTAATTCGCTGTTCAGGACCGAGGATATATCCGGACTTTGTGGTGCGGTTAACCGCAACCCACATCGAAAACAGGGGCACGGGTTTGGTTACCGGCGCGTCTGTATGCATGCTCGTGCGGATACCAAGCCTGAAAGCCGATGCCATAGGATCAATTCTGGCTGCCCTTTCCTCTCCCAGGGTAATCTTCCGGTGGATATCACCCCAGAGATTGACATGAACAGTAATGAAAGTGATCGTTGCGCCAAGGTCTTTTATCCTTTTCAACTGTTCTTCACTGTTTATCTGGCAATGAATAATCATTGGCCTGACATCTTGGAGATTCAATTTTGTTTTTGCATATTCGATTGCGTCCAAAGTCCAGTCCAGTCCCTTGTCTCCGTTGGAATGAATACACACATCGAACCCCTTTTTGTAACAGGCCAACACTTTCTCTTTAAGTTCATCAGGGCTCATTACTATGGGCGCAACAAGATCAGAATTTGTCAGATAAGGCTGTTTGAGCTGGGCAGTGAATCCTTGGATCGAACCATCGGATATTAATTTTGCCGGCCCTATTATGAACCGGCCATTGCCGAAACCGCTAGTAAGAGGCATAGTATCGCACAGGAAGTATAATGGGGCTCCGACAATACGGAGCGGAAACTCTTCATTTGTGCTGACCGCCTGATACACCTTAAAGTCAACGGGATTCATTCCCAGCATGTCAAAAGAAGTGGTAATCCCGTTGGCAGCATAATCCTTTGCGGCCAACCAGAGATTTTTTTGCGTGATTGCGAAATCCGCCTGCGGTGTTTTGCTCATGACCAGAAGCATTGCGGCCATTTCATCGAGCTGCCCGGTCGGTTCCCCGTTGCTGTCACGAACGATCCTGCCTCCGGGTGGATTTTTTGAATCTTTCGTAATGCCGGCTATTTTCAACGCCATGCTGTTGGCATATCCAAGGTGAAAAGAAAGGTGCATGACGAACACAGGATTGTCCGGTGCTGCCTCGTCAAGATCACGCCAGGTAATATGGCGTCCATCGGAGTAACGCGTTTGATCAAACCCGAAGGCAACGATCCAGTCCCCCTTTTTGATTTTTTTTGCTTCTTTGGCAATTTTCTTCTTCAGGATGGCAATGTCCGGAGTCGTGTCCGGCGTTACATCAACCATTGTTTTTGTGGAACCATAAAGCAGGAGATGATTGTGCGTTTCTATGAATCCTGGCGTCACAACCTTGCCCTTTAGATCAACAATCTCCGTGCCTTGGACAAACCATTTCTTTACCTCCTTTACCTTTCCTATAGCGACAATCCGGCCGTTGCGAACAGCTATTGCTTCAGCTTGCGGGTTTTGCTCATTCATAGTGATGATTTCTGCATTGATAAAGATGCGCTCGGCACCAATCAATAGTTTGCTCGCCGCGCAACAATCGACTGTATTGATAAGCTGACAAGCAATAAAAACTATGATAACTAAATACAAAACGCGCCTGCCGGTTGTATTATTCATCACATAGCCTCCTTATAATTTGTATTCCGGGGAAACATTGCGAGAATTGTGAGTTTCCGCAACGAGTCCCTGTCAGATGAATTATATTGCAGTAGAAACAGGGGAAATAATTGAGGTCACCCATTAAAGGCACCGAAAATGATTGGAATCAGGTCCTGAAATGACAGTATTATTGATAAGAGCTTTCTTTTATTTATCGGCAGTATAGGAAACGTTCACTTGTGTGTCAAGAATATTTTTCCACAAGATGTGGATACGGCGTTAATGAACAGGTTTAAGGCACATTGCGACATCCGTCTTTTTGAAAAAAATGTTCACCTTTTTGCCGTTTTACCGGCAAAATAGGTATTTTAGCCGGAATTCAGACAGACCTCACCGTCACGTCATGTTTTCAAATGCGTTATGATTGTATGTAATCATCCCAGGATTATTCCGGGTCAGCGTAGGCATCGGCTTGTGGATGCGGCGTATGAGCGTAAGAATCGGAGGTGTTGGATTCGAAAAGTGCAATTAAAAGATCACTAAAAAAGACTCCGAAATAACGGAGCCTTCTTTATGGTCTGACTCAACCGAACGTTTCCTAAGATTTATAGATGATCGTGCCGACATGCTTTCCGTTCAGCGCTTTGGTCAGATTGCCCTTCTCCAGACCGTTGATAATTTGAATCTTGTCGATGACCTCGCTGTTGAGCAGGATGTCCAGACACGGCCTCTCAATAATCAGATCATCTAGGTCTTTTTTCAGCAGGTCTTTGACGCTGATTTCGGGAATGAACTTTGCCTTGCCGTTCTTTTTCGGATCATCTGTGTGAAGTCCCCGCTCGTCCTTGATGAAGATGCAGCTGCGCGCGCCAATTAGATCGGCAATAACCAAGGTGCCCACATCCGTACGGTGAACGGGGATGCGAGATTTTGCCGCTGGCAGGGCAAAATAATCGTAAGGCGGCATGCCGTGCATCACGGGAATGCAATCCTGGCCGAAGTAATTGTATAATTTTGTAACTTCATCGTGGCCGATTTTAATGCCGCCCCACGGAGCAAGTAGTGTGGAAACCAGCAGGGCGTTTTGCTCCGAGATGGAACTGCCGAATTTGGCGATGATGCCGGTCGGCATGCCCAGCTCCAGAC
>CAYOPU010000088.1:0-8766 GCA_964405915.1 uncultured Smithella sp.
AAACCACCTGTCCATAAATATTTTCTTTTCCGCACAGCGTTTTTCCGACCAGCAGGCGTTGATGACGGTAGAGCGGCCCTTATCGTTTTCAATCCGCACCTGCCAGGGTTTTTTATCCTGCATGACATGCACATAGGTTACAAATGATTCGGCAAAATCCTCCCACACATTGGTGGACGCCTGCATGCTCACGAAATTGGTTGATTGTTGCAGGTTGCCGTAAACAACCGGCATCTGGTCATTGGTCAACTGCGCTTTATCAAAACTGTAAAACCGTATTTTCTTCCGTTCGGGAAACTTGTCATCAAATAAGCTGACAGACTTTCCCTGATTGTCCGTTTTCCAGGAAAGCTTCATAAAAGAATAATTCTGCGAAATAGATTTGTCTGACGAATTCCATGATGGATGAACGTTACTGATCAAACCAAGAGAGTGTCCCAATTCATGCAGCAAAAGGTAGCGGACGGCGTTGCGCACCGTGTTGTCTTTTTCAGAAGCGATTGTCATCTGTAACCTGAGCCCGCCTTGTTGTTTCGGCTGAAAGATGCTGTTTTCTTTCCAGCTTGCCCATTCATTCGCTTTTCTTTTTAAAAGGACATCGCGATCCAGAACAATGATAGCATAAGGTTTATGGCTGGTTTCATCAAGAATCTCTTCGGCAAACCCGGAACCTCCCAGATCCTTCACAGAAAAAATGCCGATCAGTCGTTCATTGAGCAATTTGTTCAAAGCCGGTGAAAGAGAAAGGCTGATGTCTTTGCAGGCATCGGAAATTTCCGGGGCTGGTGTTACGGCTATGGGCACTTCCGAAAACCCATCCAGTTTGTTTTGCTCCTTCAAATAGTCCAGCAATTTTCCCGGCGCCGGTTGCACCCTCTTCATCCATGGTACCTTTTGCCAGTGTGTTCCCCAGTAGTCCGTTTTGAGGATCTGGCGCGCCGCAGTTTGCTGTGTCGCTGCGTGGCCAGATGAGAAAAATATCAGCAGGAATGCGATAAAAACGCTGGTAATGATGAAGATTTGCTTTTGATTTATACGCGGATTTATAAGCATAGTCTTACCGTCCTTGTTCATTCTGTTGGCGTCATCATAACCTATTGCTGTGTTTTTGTCATCGTTTTCGAAGTTGAAAATGTTATCTTTTGGGTGTCCACATGAAAAAGTTCGTGCTTGCCACGGAAAATAAATATTGTTAGAAATAATTTACAGGAGGAAATGACATGCCACTTAAAACACCCGAGCAGTATGAAGAAAGTCTACGCAAACTGAATTTAAGAATTTACCTGCTGGGAGAAGAGGTAGTAAACTGGGTGGACCATCCCATCATTCGCCCCTCGCTGAATTCCGTCAAAATGACCTACGAACTGGCGCAGATGCCGGAGCATGAGGATCTGATGACGGCCACATCGCATCTTACCGGAAAGAAAATCAACCGGTTTGCGCACCTGCACCAGAGCACGGAAGACCTGATGAAGAAGGTCAAAATGCAGCGTTTATTAGGTCAAAAGACGGCATCCTGCTTTCAGCGTTGTGTGGGGATGGACGCTGTCAACGCCGTGGACAGCACAACATTTGAAATGGATGCCAAACTCGGCACAAAATATCATGAGCGATTCATCAGGTTTCTCACGATGGTGCAGGAAGAAGACCTGACGGTGGATGGCGCGATGACGGATCCGAAAGGTGACCGCAGCCTTGCTCCCCATCAGCAGGCTGACCCGGATATGTACGTCCGCGTTGTAGAAAAAAATGACAAGGGGATCGTCGTTTGCGGGGCAAAGGCGCATCAGACCGGCGCGGTCAATTCACACTGGATTCTGGTGATGCCGACGATTGCCATGACTAAAGCCGATGCGGACTACGCCGTTTCCTTTGTCTGTCCGGCCGACGAGAAGGGCGTGTTTTACATCTATGGCCGCCAGTCCTGCGATACACGCAAGCTTGAAGGCGGCACCATTGACGTGGGCAATTTTCAATTCGGCGGCCATGAAGCGCTGATGGTTTTTGAAAACGTTTTTATTCCCTGGGAAAACGTTCTGATGTGCGGCGAATACGAATTCAGCGGTATGATGGTGGAGCGCTTTGCCGGTTATCACCGCCAGAGTTACGGCGGCTGCAAGGTCGGTGTGGGCGATGTGCTGATAGGAGCGGCGGCACTGGCGGCGGATTACAACGGCGCTTCCAAGGCTTCTCATATCAAAGACAAGCTCATCGAGATGACGCATTTAAACGAAACCCTTTTTTCCTGTGGCATTGCCTGCTCCGCCCAGGGACAGAAAACGGCTTCCGGTACGTATCTGATTGATCTACTGCTGGCCAATGTCTGCAAACAGAACGTGACACGTTTTCCTTATGAAATCGCGCGTCTGGCCGAAGATATCGCTGGAGGTTTGATGGTGACAATGGCTTCGGAAAAAGATCTGAATCATCCCGAAATCGGCAGGGTCCTCGAAAAATATCTCAAGGGTGCAGCGGGTGTTTCCTGTGAAAACCGGGCGCGCATTATGCGTCTGGTCGAAAACATCACGTTGGGAACGGCCGCAGTCGGTTACCGCACCGAATCCATGCATGGCGCCGGTTCACCTCAGGCGCAACGCATCATGATCGCCCGCCAGGGAAATCTGGAGCAAAAGAAATTACTGGCTAAAAAAATTGCCGGCGTTAAAGAGTGATGATCTCCATTGATGCGCCTGCTGCGGATCAACCAAGGCGGGTTGCTCGTAAAAAGATGATTCCGACAGGTGTCGCAGATGGGATGAGCGCCCCGTTTGTCAACTCAGGTTGAATTTTTTCATTTTCCGGTAAAGCGTCGCGCGGGAGATGTTCATTCTGTCCGCGATGCGGTTCTTACGTATATTCTGTTCCAGCATCCTGGCGATCGTGACATGTTCGGTGTCCTGCTGCGTTGGGAATTCTTTACGCGTATCCAGAGGATGGCTGTCATACTTGATATGATCGGGAATAAGATCGGCTGTCAACTCCTCCGTTTTCATGAAATTGATCATGCGTTCGATGGCGTTCTGCAATTCACGGACGTTGCCGGGCCAGGAGTAATGCATGAAGGCTTCGATCACTTTCTGATCGATCCGCACGATTTTCTTTTTCATGGCGTTTGCGCATTGCTTGATGAAATGATCGGCAAGCAGAGGGATGTCATCCAGCCTGTCGCACAGGGGCACCATTTCGATGGCAAAGACGTTGGCGCGATAATAGAGGTCTTCGCGAAAGTTGCCCTTGCGGACTTCTTCCCGGAGGTCTTTGTTGGTCGCGAAAATGATGCGCACATCCACCGGCCGCACCCGGGTGCCGCCAATGCGCAGGACGGATTTGTCCTCGATGACCCGAAGCAGTGCCGTTTGCAGCTCCAGCGGCGTTTCGGCGATTTCGTCCAAAAAGAGGGTGCCGCCGTCGGCCAATTCAAACTTCCCCTGATTTCCGCCGCGGCGCGAACCGGTAAATGCCCCTTCCTCATGTCCGAAGAGTTCGCTGGTAATCAGATCCCGCGGAATCGCGCCGCAGTTGATGGCCAGATAAGGGCCGTTTTTACGATCGCTTGCATTATGAATCGCTTGGGCGAAGATGTCCTTGCCCGTTCCGCTCTTCCCCAGCAAAAGCACGTTGGACCGGTTCTGCGCGACCATTTTGGCCTGATCCACGGTCATCAGGAACCGGGGATTCCGGCCGTAGATATCATCAAACCCTAAATTGGCGGAAGCCCCGATCATTTTGGTGACCATGGATTTGGCTCTCTGAATTTCATTCAGGATGATAATTTTTCCGATGATGTTCTGGTCAGGTGATAAAATCGGATTGCAGGTCAGCGTGTAGTCACCTGAAGTGTTTTTTGAAACAATCCGTATTTCCCGATCCGTGATGGGTTCGTTATTTTCGATGAGCGTAAAAAACGGTGCGTTCTCGGAACTGAAAACCTCACGGAGAAGACACCCTTCAACCTTTGCGGTATTGAGGCCAAACATCTTGCGTGCATTGTCATTGATCAGCGTGACACGGCCTGCGGAATCCACGGCGATGAGCATTTCCTGAATTGAAGAAATCACTGTCTGCTGATAGCTTGCGGCCACCTGGCTTTCAGCCAGCGCTTTGCGCATCCGCAATTCGTTTTCTATGGCGCCCGCGGCAGCCACGACCATGCCCAGAGTATGCGGGTTGGCGCAGTAATATCGTCCGAAAATGACGATGCCGCCGATAAATTTTCCAGCGGCGTTAAAGATCGGCGCGCCCGATCCTGTCGCCCTCTGATTAAATCGTATATAGTGTTGGGAACCGAAAAACTGAATGGGTCTCTGATAGACAACAACTGTTCCGGTAGCCGTGTTGCCGGCATATTTTTCATGCCAACTGGCGCCGACAAGCCCATTGACCATCTGAACCAGTTTTACTTCTTCCGGATCGCCGATGAATTCGAGAATAAAGGCTTCGCGATCAAAAAGAGCAACCAGAAAACCGGAGCCTTCCAGAAAACGGTAGAGATTTTTCATGAATGGACGGCTGACATCAATGAATTCCTTGTTTTTTAAAAGTAACTCGTCCAGATCTTTCCCGGTCAGGATTTTATTATTCGGTTTTGCATAAGGATTTACATCTAGTTTGGCGCAGCGTATCCAGGAATCAAGGACTTCGCGGGGAATAACGGATGTATCAATGTTGGGATCACCCGAAACAAATTTTTTCCATTCCAGAAAAGTCTGTTGATGAAATTTTTCATAATAATCCGTGCTCATCAGATTGATGTTTCTGACCAGCCATCCTTCCTGTAATTCTGGTTCCTCAGTCATTTTCCCCTCTATTTGTGTAGAAAATAAACACAAAAAATGATTCATCAGTGTGTCATTGAGACAGTTGTGAGACAGTTTTAAAGCATTATTTGACACAATAATCCAGTAATAAAATAAAAAAGTGATAAAAAACAGTAATATGAAATTATTATTTTATTGGCATGATGAATGCAAAAGCCATATAAAACATGACTGCGGGTCAGAAATGGTCTCGCCGCCGATCCGGCACAGGTAACATCAATTGTAATATCCTGTATGCCGGAGAGGATAATAGGTATCCCGCTAACAGAGAATGCTGAAAAAGCAATATACAGCTGCTCTTTAGGCTGTTTCCAATCCCCTTTTTTTCCTGCCAACGAGGGGGAGGTGTTTAGGGATGTAAGGTATCTCCAATATGCCTTCCCGGAGCCCTCTCCCTCACCTTCCTGAAAAACACATGATTGCTATGGAACCCGGTGCCGGAATCATTCATGAACGGTTAATTGTAATCGGCATCCCTTCTTGACCATTCTGACTTTTCAGTGTAGGGAGGACGGCAATGATCCGAAGATAAGGAGGCCGTTTAGCTTGCAGTTTCCATTATTTTTCAGGGCATAGCAACCATCAATCCCAATAAAAGGAGACTACTCATGAGTGACGCTAACGGACCCAGAATGACAAACATCAAAATAAATCCCGACAACCTTTTCAGGGAAGAAACTTTCACGGATCTGACCTATGTTTCCATCCGACGACTTACACCGGTTAACATGGACGGTTCGGTTGACGAGAGCCGGGAAACGATTTTTACCGGAATGGCTCAGCTGATGTCGCCCAACGGACCGATTCCGGTTCAGTGCCTTATTGAAGGCGCAAAAACGCTGAGCGAAGCAACGGAGAAATTGCCGGATGCCATTGAGAAAACGGTTCGGGCGATGATTGCCGAGGCTGAGGAAATGCAGCGCAAAGAAGAGTCCCGGATTGTCATGCCGGGCCAATGAGGATGACTTGCAACTGAAAGAAGTTTCACAATGATGGAAACCAGAGAGAGGAAAATGAAAATCACGGCAGCCGAAATTTACAGATCCATTGAAGACATTCGCGCCAAAAGTCCGCTGATCCACAACATTACCAATTACGTGGTGATGAATAATACAGCCAACGCGCTTCTGGCGATGGGCGCGTCGCCGGTGATGATCCATGCCGAAGAAGAGGTCGCCGATATGGCGGCGATGGCCTCCGCTCTGGTCATCAACATTGGAACGCTGAGCGAACCCTGGCTAAGAGGGATGTTCAAGGCTTTTGCCGCAGCCGTGGAAAAAGGCGTGCCCGTGATAATCGATCCGGTTGGTGCGGGAGCAACGCCCTATCGAACGCGAACGATTCGTGAACTGATCCATGCCGGTCAGCCTGCGATTATCCGGGGTAACGCCTCCGAAATTATGGCTTTGACGGATGACACGTTAAAAACGAAAGGCGTTGACAGCACCGCCGGGTCCAATGAGGCGGTTGCCACGGCGCAACATATTGCCGGGGACAGAAAATGTGTTGTCTGCATCAGCGGCGAAGTGGATTATATCGTCAATTCCGAAAAGGTTGTTCAAGTTCACAACGGCCATCCCATGATGACGAAAGTAACCGGTCTGGGCTGTACGGCCAGCGCGCTTTGCGGCGCGTTTGCCGCCGTGGAAAAAAATCCTCTGGCGGCTGCGGCCAAAGCCATGGCCGTGATGGGCATTGCCGGCGAAATGGCGGTGGAACGGTCACAGGGGCCGGGTTCCCTGCAAATGCATTTTCTGGATATTCTCTACGGCTTGTCGGAAACGGATATCAGGAAACATCTCAAAACAGGGTAGGGGAGCAATCATGCGCGGCCTTTATCTGGTGACGGATCGCGGCTTATGCCGCAACAGACCTTTGCAGGATATTATCTTGCATGCGGTGCAGGGCGGCTCCGATTATGTTCAACTGCGCGAAAAGGACATTTCTACACGTTTTTTTGTGGAAGAAGCGCGATCTGTTAAGAAGATTCTGGAACCGTTCCGTGTGCCCCTGATTATTAATGACCGCCTGGATGTCGCGCTGGCCTGCGGCGCCGACGGTGTGCATATCGGTCAGGAAGATATGCCTTACGCGGAAGCCCGCCAACGGATGGGAAGGGATGCGCTGATCGGCGTATCGGTGGAAACATGGGAGGACGTCGAAGCCTGCGAAAAGCTTGATGTTGATTATATCGGCGTAAGTCCCGTATTTGCCACACCGACCAAGACAAACACCAAAGAGCCCTGGGGACTGGAAGGTCTTAAGAAAATAAAAGCTTTCAGCCGTCATGCCCTGGTTGCCATTGGCGGAATCAATGCAGCCAACGCGGCGGATGTTATGAGAGCCGGCGCCGATTGTCTGGCTGTTGTCTCGGCGGTGTGTTCCGCGGATGACCCCGTAACGGCGGCCAGAAACCTTAAAAGCATTACGGTGACCGCTCTAAGCGGTACATAAAAAAGCCTCCGGCGTTGCCGGAGGCTTTAACTTTTCCTGAAATTATCTTCTGTTTTACTCTTCCATCAATTACCTCTATTCACGGTACGAGGAGCACAGAGCAACCTTATTTCATTTCTTTTTCTTAAAGATGCCCTTGTGAGCACATTCAGTCTCGCCTTTCACGCACCGGTTGAGCGTTCTCATCTGCATGATATTCTCCCGCATGAGTCTCAGAGTACCGATCGAGCCTAATGCGTCCGTATAATCAATTGTATTTTTTCCATTAATGATGCCCGACAGGGGGTATTGTTTGCCGTTGACAGTTATATGTCCTCTGATCAGATCTTCCTTTTGCTCATCGATGACAATATCGGCGGGTTTTCCACAATGAAGACCATCTTTTGCATCCATTGTGCAAAAATCTCCCGCCCAGGTTCCGACAAATTCAGAAGAATTGTCTCTGGCAAAAGCAGAACCTGCAAGGATGAAACAACCAAGCAATACCATCAAAAGATTAATCTTATTCATAGAGACCCTTTGATATCCATTATTGACCAAGTACCGATGCCCTTACCTTCGTCAGATTGCCGTCCATTGGTGCATCGCCGATCCATATCCCGAAAAGGACCTTTTTAAAGTCCAGGCCTTTGGCCGTATTCTTCAAAATTCCGTTTTTGTAAACTTTTGTTCCCTCGCCGGGAATATAGATCATATCATACACGTCTTTTTCTTTGATGCTATCCGCAAAAACGGAAATGAACGTGTCGATCTGTTTTTTATAAGGCCCCATGTTGCCGTTTGTGGATCTCTGAAATCCTTCCATGGTACTATCTTTCATTTTATCACTGGTAATCATTGAGGATGTGATGATGAGTTTGATGGCCATGGGTTCATCAGCGTTCAGTATTGCCCCGGCATTGCTGTTTTTTTGTTTGAGGTACAGACCGATAGCGTATGCCTTGATAAAGAATTTCGTTCGGACGCCGGCTCCGTTTAACATTAGGGTGTTCTTGCCAGCTGCAAGGCTGCCCGGCATGTTAATTCCGCCGATTTCTTTCGCGTAACCTACGGATGTTATGATGAATATGGCTGAACACAACAACAATATTTTCTTAAACATTAGAAGCACCTCTCCCTTTTTATTGTGGCCTTTTTCGAAGCCAGGTTCATCGTATTGAGTTTAGGAATCATGTCGCTTTTTAAAATGTATATTATTTAAAAAGTCAAGACAGAATAAAAAAATTTCAGGAATCAATCGAAGTTGTTGACATCTGCTGCTTCTTGTATTATGTAGCCGCTGAATTTTTTTCAAGCCGTCCGAGTTTGTTGACAGTCATGCGGGTGACGGATTTAAGAAGAAGTTTTGATAATTAAATATGTTCCTCAGTAGCTCAGTCGGTAGAGCGGGTGGCTGTTAACCACCATGTCCGTGGTTCGAGTCCGCGCTGGGGAGCCAATACATAATCCAATAAAGTCTGGATTAGTACAAAACCCGTTAGAAATAGCGGGTTTT